>VBAU01000545.1:4466-5076 GCA_005883855.1 Bacteroidota bacterium | reverse complement strand
GCGTTGAAAGAAACGAGGCATTGTTATCTGGCCGGCATTGTGAGTGGTAGCCAGGGTAAAATTGAAAAATGGAAGACCGAATACAGTCTTGCAGACAAGAACATTTACGATTACAACAATTTCGATTCCATTAAGGACAATGAAGATATTGATATAATCTATGTCGTGCTTCCCAACTCGATGCACGCAGAATATGTGATCAGGGCGGCACGAGCAGGCAAGCACGTGATTTGTGAAAAACCAATGGCTGTAACTGTAGATGAATGTGACGAAATGATCAGAGCCTGCATTGATGCCAGAGTCATGTTGTCGATTGGATATCGTTTGCATTTCGAACCTTACAACATTGCTATTGCAAAGCTGGCGCGGGAGAAAAAATTTGGGCAGGTAAAAAAAATCAATGCTGCGCATGGTTTGCGCAGTGCCCAGGGCTGGCGCCTTGATAAAGCATTGGCTGGTGGTGGCCCGTTGATGGACGTCGGCATTTATTGTGTCAATGCGGGTCGATACATCACGGGAATGGAACCACTTACCGTGAAGGCTCAGCAAGGACCAAAGACGGATAGAGAGAAATTCAAAACGGTTGAAGAATCACTTACCTGGCAAATGG
>VBAU01000545.1:1119-4409 GCA_005883855.1 Bacteroidota bacterium | reverse complement strand
ATACCAAAACCATTTACATGTTGATGCGGAAAGAGGATGGTTTAAATTGGCGCCGGCCTTCTCTTATGATGGTCTCAAAGGAAGAACCTCAAATGGAAGATTAGAGCTGCCGCAAATCAACCAACAAGCTGCACAAATGGATGACTTTGCTCAAGCCATCCTTGACAAAAGGCCCACAGCTGTGCCTGGTGAAATGGGAAGACAGGATGTAAAAATTCTCCAGGCCATCTATAAGTCAATGCAAACAGGGCAGAAGGTTAAATTCTAATTCGCGCTATTTCAATTCTACATTTTCTATCATTACATCCCAGTGTGCTAATAGTAATTCAAAGCGATGTTGTTCGTCTTTCGTCAGCTTATCGGGATCAGGATACAACTGTTGCTTGTATGGCGTGGTCAGGTTGGGATCGAAAGCAAGTTCCGCGTTTCTAAATACGATGGTCACTTTAAAATCCCAACGGGTATCTTCACCGCTGTGCAATTTTGGTTTCTCAGCAGTTACGCGGATGATGTCTCCTTTTTCCTGTGCTTTTTTTAATACGGGATAATGATTTTTTTTCCAGAGATCAATGAATTCTTCTGCATAGCCCCATTTTACTTTGTAATAGTTTTCTATGGTAAAGGGTTCATCCTTTTTTGTTTGTGCGTGCGACTGAATAGAATTTGTCAACAGCAATGAACTAAGGAAAAGACAACAAAAAACGTTCTTGTAAACAGTAAGCATATAGTGGTTTTTTGCTAAAGTTATCTCTTAAGAAACAAATCTTCAGAGGATTCACACATGCCAATTGCCGTGTCCGCCTCACCCCGCAAAACATTCTTCGGGTGGAGCGTTCTGCGCCCCCTCTCCAAATGGAGAGGGGTAAGGAAGAGCTCGAACCGCGGAGTGTTGGCGGGGTGAGGTTGAAATGTGCAATCCTAAATTAAATGTGTGGTAACTATTTAACCAACCATGGTTGGCGCGACGTCTTGTCTTTGCTTTCTGTAATGCTGATTTCATAATTTCTTTGTTGCCAGCGTCGGTAATTCTGTTCATCACCTGTTGTGTCACTCACTGCAACGTTCGGTAAGTCTAATCATCCAGCCGATGAATCTTAATGATCCTTAATTCCTTAATGTTTAAATAAAATCCACGATTTGCGCGGGCATGGTTAGTGAACCATTAAGAAATTAAGATCATTAAGTCTTTTAGGTTCCACCAATTGTCTTTCGCCAATTGCCTGTTACCAATTGCGCATTGCCCTTCGAGGGGCCATCGATCTTGATAATTCAAACAGTACTAACTTTAACGAAAGAAAATTTAATTTTTATGCTGGAATGGAAGGGAGTATTTCCCGCTCTCACCACACCGTTCACCGCAAATGACGAGTTAGATCTTCCAATGTTTGAAAAAAACTTGAATGCCCAATTGCAGGCAGGCGTTCATGGAGTTATTATTGGGGGGTCATTGGGTGAAGCAAGCACACTGACTACAGGTGAAAAAGAGATCCTTGTAAAGCTCGCGTTGGAAAAAGTCGGTGACAAAATTCCTGTCGTCTTGAATATTGCAGAAAGCAGCACGATCGACGCACTGCTACAGGTAAAATTTGCAAAGCAATGGAATGTGCAGGGGTTGATGTTGCTTCCACCCATGCGATATAAAAGTGATGATAGGGAAACGGTAGAATATTTCAAGACGATCGCCAATTCAACCGATTTGCCCGTCATGATATACAACAACCCCGTTGATTATAAGATTGAAGTGACAGCAGACATGTTTGAAAAGATGATCGGGTGCGAGAATATCACAGCCGTAAAAGAAAGTACAAGGGATGTGAGTAATGTAACCAGGATGAGGAATCGTTTTGGCGACCGCTACAAAATACTTTGTGGTGTTGATACGATCGCAATGGAAGAATTGTTGCTCGGCGCCGATGGTTGGGTCGCAGGATTGGTGAATGCATTTCCGAGGGAAACGGTCGCAATTTATAATTTGACAAAGGCACGCAAGATCGACGAAGCGACAAAGATCTATCGATGGTTCATGCCGTTGCTCGAACTGGACATTCATCCAAAGCTCGTGCAATACATAAAACTGGCCGCAGCGCAAACGGGATTGGGTACAGAACACGTGCGAGCTCCCAGGTTGAGATTAGCCGGCGAAGAAAGAGAGAGGATCCTGAAGATCATCAATGATGGTATTGCCGCTCATAGCTCCATAGAAGATTACCTGGACATGCAGAGGAAAACCGCCTTGTATGCGTAGCCTTCTCTATTGTCTTCTTTTCCTTTTTGTTGTTCGCACGAATTCAAATGCTCAGTGGAAGCATGGTAGATTAAGAGTGACCGTCGATGGGCACTATTTGCAATATGAAGATGGCACTCCATTTTTTTGGTTGGGCGACACGGGTTGGGAGCTGTTTCATCGATTGACAAAGGAAGAGATTGCGCGCTATCTTGAGAATAGACATCAAAAGGGCTTCACAGTTATCCAGGCTGTAATTCTTGCTGAATTCAATGGACTCAAAAGACCTAATCAATACGGAGACTTGCCATTAATCGATCTTGACCCGACAAAGCCCAATGAAAAATATTTTGATTTGGTGGATTACACCGTAAAACTCGCGCTCCAAAAGAACATGTTTATGGGACTGCTACCCACATGGGGTGATAAAGTAACATTGTTTTGGGGCGAAGGGCCCGTGATTTTCAAGGAAGACAACGCGTTTGTTTACGGCAAGTGGTTAGGTGAGCGGTACAAAGTTTTTCCCAACATCATTTGGATTTTGGGCGGTGATCGTCCGCCGCTCACTGATTCAGTTGATTACCGACCTGTATGGAGGGCGATGGCAAAAGGGATCTCTGAAGGCTCCGATGGTAAAGCGATTTTCACTTATCACACTTGGGGGGGCCACTCAACCTCCGAATACATTCACAATGACGAGTGGCTTTCAATTAACACCATGCAAAGTGGGCATGGCAGCGGTCATGATGTGCCTGTGTGGAAAATGATCCAACATGATTGTGAACTAAAACCAACAAAGCCAACCCTGGATGCAGAGCCGAATTACGAGGATCACCCTGTCAACCCGTGGCCTAAATGGGACCCCGCTAATGGTTATTTCCGCGATTATGATGTCAGGAAACAAACCTACCGTTCTGTATTTGCCGGAGCATGTGGCGTCACCTATGGCCATCATGCTGTATGGCAATTTCTGAGTTCCCGCGAGGATACGATCAATCACGCGGACCGCTATTGGATCGATGCAATTGACAGACCGGGAGCCTTCCAGGTCGGTTATCTAAGGAAG
>VBAU01000545.1:514-1043 GCA_005883855.1 Bacteroidota bacterium | reverse complement strand
CGAGACAAGGATGATAAATACGCGATGATCTATTTACCGGTGGGCAAGAAAATTGCAGTAAATACATTCGTGATAAGAGGAGATAAGATCAAAACATCATGGTTCAATCCAAGAACTGGGAAAACAGAGAGGACAAATTCATTAAAAAAACAAACAATAATGAATTTTGTGCCTCCAACAACTGGACTGGAAAATGATTGGGTACTGATCCTTGAAGAAATTTAGTATTACTTAAAATTTCAAAGCTATGTATCAGGATGCGACGTTACAGGAAATAAACGAAGCAGCAGAACGGGCCGGGGCCGCATTCGAGGTGTATCGCAAGTTCTCATTGAAGCAACGCGCGGATTTTATGAGAAGCATTGCGCACGAAATGGAAAGCCTCGGTGACGAAGTGTTGCAAATCGCTCATGAAGAAACTCATTTGCCGGAAGCGCGATTGAGAAATGAAAGAACAAGAACGATATTTCAATGGAATAATTATGCTGATGCTTGCGAAAGAGGAGATTGGCTAGAGGCAAGAATTGAT
>VBAU01000545.1:0-424 GCA_005883855.1 Bacteroidota bacterium | reverse complement strand
GCCTGTGCTTTTGCGGCAGGTTGTCCCGTGATCGTGAAAGCACATCCTGGTCATGCGCGGACAAGTGAAGTGGTCGCTACTGCGATTTTAAACGCAGCGGAAAAGTGCAAGATGCCCGCCGGGATTTTTGCTCATTTACATGGAGCCGGTAACGAAGTAGGAGAGGCGTTGGTAAAACATCCTTTTATAAAAGCAGTTGGATTTACCGGTTCGTTTTTGGGCGGCAGGCAACTTTTCGATTGGGCTAATCAACGGAGAGAACCGATTCCTGTTTTTGCCGAAATGAGCAGCATTAATCCTGTCTTTTTATTTCCCGAGAAACTAAAAAAGTCTGGGACGGAAGTGGCGAAATTATATGCAGGATCGGTCACGCTGGGAGTGGGACAGTTTTGTACCAACCCGGGATTGATCATTGGCATCGATA
>VBAU01000254.1:7938-11720 GCA_005883855.1 Bacteroidota bacterium | reverse complement strand
GGGGGAATTACCCTGGGGGTTGTTAAAATCTTTGTACCGTGCGAGTATACCATCGTTGCTCGTAAAAGAGGCGTCACGATAATTTTTGAAATTATCATTCGATGGGTCGTTGTCAATTTTTTGATAAACTGGCGGAGGATACGAAGATTGTATCGCACTGAGATAAGGAGCGAATTTCCTTCTCTCGGCCGTATCGGTCAAACCATCATAACCCACGTCCTGGTACGGACGATCGTCTACCTCATTGCTAAACGCATTTGTCACTTGCAACGGATTCGTCGGCACCCGGCCCCAAACTGTGCTTTCATCAACAGGTGGTTGATTATGCGGCGTAGGTAACCCATTTTCATACTGCCGTTTTCCATCCTTCAAAATATCTTCAGAAATATTTCCGAGATTGAAATACAATTTTCCTCCTGAACTTCCCGGTTTGTTGATAAACGGGTTCTGCAACCAGAATTCGATATACTCGATGTTACTGGTTTCGAAATCTGTTTGATCAATGTTGCGCATAATACCGCCAAAAGCTTTTTTGGGCTGCAGTAATCCGCCAGTTGATGGATTCAGGTCCGTTCTGAAATTATAAGGACCTTTGTCACGCGGATAATATGCAAGATCAAATGTGGTGAGTATGCCTTCTCCAAGATTAGTTGTACGCTCGGGGAAAATCTCTTCCTGCGATACGAGTCTTGACTCTGGCTTTGATAATTCAGTAAGATTTCTTTCGAGCGGGTTGTTGGGATTATTTTTTTCCTGCAATACCGGCTCAATGTTATACCAGGCAATCTTTGCACGATTAAAACCACTTTGCAGGTTGTTGTTCAATGTTGCTTCAGGGAAAAGAATATTTCCATTTTCATCAATGCTGCTTCGGGTTCCTTCAAAATCGTCAATATAACTTGCTCCATTTCTCCCTTTCCCAATTTGCTTTGGATGTCCGGGGATTAACGCGGCCGCTTCACCGTAAGCTGTAATGCTCGACATCGACTTGGTGGAATAAAATGGAAGCTTGTCAAGCCATTTTGATAAACGAGGAACATCATTACGGTAATCAAAGTCTGCACCCACCATGGAGTTCCTGATAGGGTCCTCACCATAACTGGTCTTTGTAAAGAATGGTCGCTCACCCAGTCGCACGTAGGTGCCGCCTATAGTCAGGTGGCGGTTGACAAGATAGTCCATCCTTACGCCTATGTAGTTTTTTTGTTGCAAGCCAAATGTGGCGTTGTTCTCATACTGTACCTGTACGGGCAGTCCAGTAGCGATGATGGCTGGGTTAATAACTTTCAGTGTACCGAGATCGTAGTTAATTTCATAGTCAACATTTTCGCGCAATATTTGGCCTCCGGCGGTAACGGTTACAGACCCTTTCGGAATATTAAAGCCTAACTGGTAATCCGACGTGCCCGCGGACGTCGATCGTCCCACTATCTTAAATCGATTTAGGTTAGCATAAGTTTGCGCGATGGCTTTTATGGTATCGTATAACGAATAATACAAGAATTTGTCACGAGCTGCCTGGTTGCCATACACGTAGTCCAGGTCGTGGCCAAAGGGCTCAAGCACGGGAAAGATCACGCGACTCTGCGACGATATAACGGTGTAGCCTTCTATATAGTCAAAAAATCCATTCGGCTGTGGATCATTTTGATCGTTTAATCGATCGAGGTTGACGAGAGAGAGAATAGGTTGACCTTTGTACTGTGAAAGCACCGAGTCCGGCGGCAAATATCTTTTCTCACCCAGGCTTGGCTCTTCATACACAATGTCCAGTTGAAAATCCTTTCGGTCCAGTTGGCCATAACCCACAGAGTAAACGTTCTTCATCATCAGATCCCACAGGGGCAAGTTGGGTCGTTGTGACGTTGCCTTGAGCAATTTCAGAAATAATACTTTTTGCGAGTTACCACTTGAATCGGGTGGAATGTCCTGCGAAAATTCCCCCACGCGGTGTACTTTTCCATTGTAAGTATATTCGAACGCTACTGCCAACACCTCATCTGACTGCAATTGTTGGTTTAATGAGATAAAACCAATTTGAGGATTGAAATAATAATCCGTCGGCTGAAGCTTTCTTGCGAATATTTTTTCAAAATCCTGGACAGGTTGAAGTCCCATTGCGGTCAATTCACTGGTAACCTGTGTAGAGCTCCTTGTGGCAGGATTCTGCAACACGTTATTGTAAAGACTATTGACAGTGTTATCAGGTAATGTGTTACCACCTGCTTCACCTAGCTCTGCTAAGCCAACGATATCTCTGGTATCAGTCGTCGCGCCGGTGCGATTAGTGACCCAGACTTCGATGCGCTTAATTTGAACTGCAGAATTCACAACGGGCAGCTTTTTCATCGCCTCGTTGTAATGATTCCGAAAATACTGCGCTAACAAGAAGTGCCGGTTCTCTTCATACTAATCCGCTGTCAAAGTAAACCTTTGCGTAGCGGCTCCTCCTTGTAAACCCAGGGATTGCCTGGTCGAACGCTGATTGGCGAGCACTGCAGTAACGAATAATTTTCCAAATTGCAAACCGGTCTTTATTCCGAATAAAGATTGCGCCCCCGGTATCAAAGTACCTTTTGAATTGAAGTTTATATTACCAGCCTGGAAAACTTTTACGATCTCGTCATCCTGGCCACGATAATCCAGCTTCAATTGGTTTTCGTAATCAAAATTTGCCAGGGTGTTGTAGTTGATTGGCAGTTTCAGTTTGTCCCCAATATTCGCGTCGACCTGCAATTGCGAATTCATATTAAAATCAAACCCACCGTTCTTCCTGGCTCTTTCGGGTAAGGTTGGATTCTTCGCATTCTGCCCCTGGTAACCTGCCAGAAGGTCAACGTATCCCGTTGGCCGGATCTCAATTTTTCCATTGCCCGTAATTCGGTTCACCCAACTATTGACGAACTGAAACTTTGGCTTGTAATTGCGCCTGTTCAGAGTACTTAATAAGTTTGCTCGTTTCCGGAAATAATCCTCCTCATCCTCTTTACCCTGCAGGTCAAGAAACTCCTGCATCGAAAAGCTTACGGGAGTGCGATAATACTGTGTTCCAATTTTTTCTTCGACGTAGTATTGTTTTGTTACCGGGTCGTAAATAACATTTTTCTTTACAAAAGAGGTATCCTGCAAGTAAAATGGATTACGATTGCGATAGGTGTACGGGTCGCCATACCTGTCATACAAAGGATACCGGGTAGTGTCTGCAATAAAAAAGTGAGGGGGAGTTTTTGCGGGCAAGGAGTCCGCATGAAATCGCGCATGTGCCTGCAGCCCAATAGCAAACAACACTAACGCCGCTACCAGCGTACGGAATATGTGGGTAGTGTTAGAGTTCAATTTTCCTCACCAATTAGTTGTGTAGAAATGGGGCTATAAGGTACGTAGTGCTTTTTTTATCAATTCCTCAAGTGGCAGGCCTGGTTCCTGCACCAAGGTTTTTTGAATGGCCTGATCGGCTGCCTGGCGATTAATGCCTAAAGCCAGCAAGGCATTTAACGCGTCGGAGTGCAAGGTATTGTGTTTCATAGAGGGAATATTTGTCTCCAGAGTATACTTTGCTAATTTATCTTTTAGCTCAACTACAATTCGTTCGGCGGTTTTTCTCCCGATTCCTTTTATCCTTTCCAGGGTAAATATTTCACCCTTGACGATGGCCTTTGCCAATTCATCGGGTTTCATAAACGACAACATCACTCTTGCCGTAGATGCACCGATACCAGAAACATTAATCAGCTGAAGAAACATCTCTCGTTCTGCCAGATCAAAGAAACCGTATAAAATGT
>VBAU01000254.1:0-7900 GCA_005883855.1 Bacteroidota bacterium | reverse complement strand
CCTTGTCGAGTTGTTGGATCTTTGAAAAAGTGTTTAAACTTATCTGCACATCATATCCCACTCCGTTAACATCTACCACAACTGAGGCCGGATTTTTCTGAATAAAATCACCTTTCAAAAAAGCTATCATAGCTGCGAAAATAAGGGAAGAAACTGAAGTCCGAAGTCGGAAGTCAGAAGTCCGAGATGACATCATCTCTGCGTCCGACTTCATACTTCCTACCTCCGACTTCTTTCCTACCTTTGACTCCATTTTTTAAAAACGATACCGATCATGCAAAAAAAGATAACTGCTGCTATCACTGCGGTGGGAGGATTCGTTCCTGAGGACAAATTGACAAATGCAGACCTTGAAAAGATGGTTGACACCAATGACGAATGGATACGCACGAGGACGGGCATCCAGGAGAGAAGAATCCTGAAAGCGCAAGGACTCGCAACATCGGACATGGGCGCACCGGCTGTCAAAGATCTTTGCCAAAGAAGGGGCATTGATCCGATGGAAATTGACTGCCTGATTTGCAGTACCGTTACGCCTGACATGTTGTTTCCTGCCACTGCAAACATCATTTGCCATAAAATTGGTGCAACGAATGCCTGGGGATTTGATTTGGAAGCCGCTTGTTCCGGTTTCTTGTATGCAGTGACCACAGGAGCTGCCCTGATTGAAAGTGGTCGTTACAAAAAAGTGGTCGTAGTCGGAGCTGACAAAATGAGCGCTATTACTGACTACAGTGACAGGACAACATGTATACTTTTTGGAGATGCGGCTGCGGCGGTTTTACTTGAGCCCAACACAGAAGGCTATGGTATTTTAGACAGTCTATTAAAAAGTGATGGTAGCGGTGTGCATTATTTGCACATGAAGGCGGGTGGTTCGCTAAAGCCACCGTCAAACGAAACTGTGGCTGCGAAAGAACATTTTATTTACCAGGACGGACAACCCGTTTTTAAGTTTGCCGTGAAAGGAATGGCCGATGTTAGCGCCGAGCTGCTCGAACGAAATCACTTAACTGGCGACGATATTGCCTGGCTTGTTCCTCACCAGGCCAATAAAAGAATTATCGATGCCACGGCAAACCGAATGGGTTTGTCGCAGGATAAAGTGATGCTGAACATCCAGCGGTATGGTAACACCACAACAGCCACTATTCCCCTTTGCCTTTGGGAGTGGAAACATGAATTGAACAAGGGCGATTTGATTGTACTTGCTGCCTTCGGTGGCGGATTTACATGGGGTGCAACACTGGTGAAGTGGGCTTACTAAAATTTTAGATTTACCAGCAACGGATCGGTACGCTCATTCTCTGTATAACTTTTGCTGGGCTTTTCGGTCACCCTCTTTGCAGCCACTGATAATATCGATATTGTTCTGGTCAATATCCAAAAATGTTTTGATTTCTTAATGCGCATAATTCTTCTGTCGCCGATTAACATCACATCATCCTTCTCACCCGGAACGAACTTGTTATGTTATGTGTTACGTTTGAGGCATTTTCAAATTGTCCGCTGAAATTTCCTACATAAAAATTCTCCAACACTTTGCGGAAAAGTGGTTACCTGCAGTCCGTCTCTTGAACGCCCGAAGGATCCGAGGGGAGGAAAGACTAAATGCCAAGCAAACTCAAATCAGGCGCACAGTTAGCCGGACAGCGGAGCAGAGAGGTTAGCGCGCCTTAGGATCAAAATTTATACCCCACTCTAAAACTGATATACCTGTTTCTCATTTCAAAATCATTCCAGTCTTCAGCGATCTGATGCAAACCCAGGTAGTATCGCGTGCCCAGGAACAAATGACGAGTGAAATTGTACTCTCCTCCAAACACAAGCCCAAAATCTTCTTTTTTGAAATCCTGTTTTAGTTCTATCATCTCATTGGTAAATGATGAATCTCTTTTTGCCCATGTTAAAAATCCAACTTGTGGACCTGCGTATAAATTGAACTTAGGAGATACCGCCACTTTTGCCAGGACGGGTAAGTCAACATAGCGCAATTTTATCGTGGCTTCTTTATCGCCGTTATTTAATTCAACCCCACGAATGGAGTAGTTTACTTCAGGCTGGATCATAAATTTTGGAGTCACACCAATTTCAACAAATGCTCCCCCATCAAAACCTGCGAAGATCCGGCGATTATAATCCACTGGTGATTTATAACTGCCTCGCGACAAGGCAAGGCCCGGATCGATTCCGAAATGTACCTGGGAAAAAGACGTTGTGCAAAACATGAATGCTGCTAAAAGAAAATTAAGTCGTTTCATAGTCTACACTTTTAAATGAGATTCAATCAACAGTGAATGACAAAAAAGAGGCCGCTTTATATGGCAGTGATAAAGACGGAGCTTGTGCATGGAGATATTTTTCCATCTGTACATTTTGTTTCCGTTACTTTGAATTTGTTTTTGACCGTTTCGGCAGATCTTTTATATGAACAAGTTCATTGCTTATAAACACATTTATTATGGACAAAGATTTCCCCGTCGCTGGATTCAGTTCGCTGGCTGTGCATGGTGGTCACAGGCAAGACCCCATGTATGCACACCAGGTTCCCATTTATGCTTCGAGCACGTATGTATACGATACCGCCGAGCAAGGAATGCGTCGGTTCAGCGGTAAAGAAGAGGGATACATTTACTCCCGCTGGGGAAACCCAACGACAACGGAAGCCGCAGATAAGATTGCTGCCCTTGAAACATTTGGACTCAAGAATAGAAATGGAAACGCACTCGAAGTAAAAGGTATCCTGCATGCATCGGGCATGGCCGCGATTTCTACATTGATGCTGGCTACATTGAAACCCGGCGATAAAATTCTCACCCATTTTTCTTTGTACGGTGGTACCGATGAGCTGGTTCAAAAAATCCTGCCTGGTTTAAACATCCAGGCGGAGATTGTTGATTTGCGTGATTTGGATAAAGCAGAACAGATCATTGAGACAGGTGGTATTAAAATGCTTTACCTCGAAACTCCTGCCAATCCAACGATTCAATGTGTAGATATCGACGAGCTTTCCAAAATTGCAAAACAACATAACATCATTGTTGGCTGCGATAATACTTTCGCCACTCCCTACTTGCAGCAACCATTTCGTTACGCCGTGGATTTTGTGGTTCATTCTACAACAAAATTTTTAAACGGTCACGGTACAGCTATTGGCGGAATTCTCCTGGGCAGGGATATTGAGCTGATGAAGACACATATCACCAAAGTTCACCGCTTGCTCGGCGGAAATGCGAATCCGTTCGATGCGTTTTTGTTGATCCAGGGAATAAAAACGCTCGAGTTGCGAATGGAACGTCATTGCCATAATGCAATGGAAGTTGCTAATTACTTAGAGAAACATCCGGCTGTAGCAAACGTGAACTACACAGGCCTGGTTTCACACGCGGACCATTGGATAGCAATGAAACAAATGCGGCATCCCGGCGGCATGCTAAGCTTTGAACTAAAAAAAGGTTTGCAGGGCGGAATTGATTTCATGAACAAACTAAAGATGTGCGTGAGAACCGTATCACTTGGCACTTGTGACACGCTTCTCTCGCACCCTGCGTCTATGTCGCATGCAGGCGTACCAAAAGAACAAAGAAATAAGTACGGAATCACGGATGGATTGATACGAATGAATGTCGGAATCGAGAATGTACAAGATATCATTTCCGATCTTGAACAGGCACTCAAGTAGACCAGCGTTTTTCCGTCAAGGCTAAACTTTTAAGAATACTTCCGCTTCGGCCAATCTTTCCAGGTAGCCCTGGTTGTCTTCTGCTATTCTGACGACGCCCCAATAATATTTGTTTTGCAGAATTACTTCGTAAATTTTTCCCGCGTCTGTCGACATCTCTGTGACACCGTAAATGGAAAAATCCCTTTCGAGATCCTTTTTTGCGAGGAAAGCGACATATCGGTCTAACTTATTTGCTGCATATGTCTTCCTGGTACTGATGTGACGACCATCCTTGTCATAGCGAACTTTTATAAATTCTCCGGCGCGGGTAAAATACGCCGTGCTCTCCTGCTCATCAATTACCCATTGCACACTATTGGCATCACCGAAATTTTTAAACAAGTGTCTGGCCGCCTTCGAATTCACGTAATTAACATACCCCTTTACATTGCCCTGGGATTGTTCTGAAGAAGCGCTGTAGAGCGCTCGATTATTTACCGCAACATAAACCTGTTGATTTTCCTGCGCCATTGCTGTTTCAACCCAGAACAGCAAAAAGAGAATGCAAGTTTTTTTCATAAAAATAATTTGAGGTTAATAGTTCAAAATAAATACACCGATTTTAAAATTATTTGTATCCTACTCTAAAGCTAGTGGTCGCAGTGTTAGTGCCTTTACTCATCGACGTGACTTTAACGGTACAAATACATATTTTTTGTTGTGGCAAGCCGCCAATAGTGATGGCGCTCGTCGGGTTGTAAGTGTAAATCGCCGATCCCTGCGGATAATTCTGGTTGTCAATTTCGGACACCACCGTGTACTCAATCCTAACGCCTGAAGAAGGCATCGCGGATTCTATCTTTAACCTAAACGTCAATGACGGACCTGGGATAATTGTATAAGACGCCGCATCGGTTGATATAATCAGGTCTTGTTCAGGAGGCGGAGGTGTGGATGATTTCTTACAACCCGCGGTTGTGAGAACTATCACCGCAACAATCGAGGTTAAGGATGATAATAGTTTATGCATAAAATAAGTTTTTGAGTCAACACTTTTATTTGATCACCGCTATTTTGGTTGCAAATTTTTCAGTTCCATTAAAAATCACTAATTGATACAATCCGCTCGAGAGTCCATCTACCCGTAGCTGGTTGTGCATTTGACTCAACAATTTCCTTTGTACCAGGCGCCCACTGAGATCATAAAGGTCCGCCTGTAATTTATTGCGGCCGACATGTGCAATGTCCACATTCAACACCGATCGCACTGGATTAGGATAATAGTGCAGCGTAGCATCGCCAACAGCAATATCGCCAAGGGCTGTAACAAAGTAGGGCTGCTTCTCAGAGGTGCTCGCGCAGTTATACTTATCTGTGACTACAACTTTGTAATAGCCGAACTGTGTCAGGCCAGGAGTGTACGTATCACTATTAGCACCTGCAATCGCTGTGTCATTCTGATACCATTGGTAATGGGTGTATCCGGCCATTGTAGTGAATTTTTTCCCGTCCCAAATATTGACCGGCGTGGGCGGGCCGAGCACGTTACAACTCAGTGTGAACTCACCCGAAGTGTTTTGACAACTAAAATTCCCTGTAACCGTTACTTTATATGCTCCTAGCTGACTTATGGAAAAGACGCTGCTATGTGCGCCGGGGATCGAATCACCATTGAGAAACCATTGGTACTCCGAAAACCCGCCTGTCGTCGTCAGTGCGGAGCCGTTCCAGGAGATGCTCGGATGCGGGACGTTAATTACATTACAGTTAAGATTGAATTCATCGGATGTGTTATTGCACCTATAGTCCCGAACAACGACTTTGTAAATACCTTGCTCGGTCGGTTTCAATAAATAACTGCTTGCGCCAGGAATTGAATCGCCGTTATGATACCATTGGTACGCATAATTTGATGACGTGGTTAGTAAGTTCGTGCCATCCCAGGTTATTGGTGGTCTGACGGGATTGATATTTACATTTAGCCCGGGAGACTGTCCGCATCCCTTCGCGTTTTGCACCGAAACAAAATAATATCCCTCATCCTTTGCTGTATAACTGTCACCATTTGCCCCGGGAATACTTATGTTATTCTTGTACCACTGCACATTTCCGGATTGGTTAATTGTCAATATCACACTATCGCCAGCGCAAAATATAAGTGAGCCGCTCGGTGTAATTGTTACAGGTAGCCCATTTGTTAATACATGCACAGGGTCAGACTCACCGCAACCTTTTGCATTCTGTACAGACACAGAGTAATCGGCATTTTCATAGGCCGTGTAAATAGTATCAGTGGCGCCGGCTATTGGCGAGCCGTTCTTAAACCATTGAATGGAACCTGTTTGGTTTACGGCCAATTTCGTGCTGTTACCCGGGCATGGAAATAAAGGGCTGCGCGGAGTGATAGCCACCGAAAGTCCACGTATCGAGTCAAGCAGACGAACTATCAACTGACTTCGACTATCTCCGTAGCCGCCATTATAATAGCTGCTGCCGCCTACGATCAAGTGGTTGCCCTGTAGAGCAATTCCCACTGCGTTATCATATGAACCGATCGGACCAAGGTGCATTGACAGTTTCCCATTGTTATTGAAACTCGTATCAAAACTGCCGTCAGCGTTGAGCCGCGCTATCAAGAAATTGGTATGCGCAGCGCCAGCAGCAACAATTTTTCTGTTGGGCAAAACAAGGATTGAACTGGTCCAGCTGTCAAAATCGTTTGATTGTTTGCCATAGGTTGCAAAACTGCTGTCCGGAGTTCCATCACTGTTATATCTTTCAATCTCAAATGGCCGGCCTCCGTAACCCGTCACGAGCAATTTACCATCCGCCTGTAAAGTCATTGCAGAAGTGCCTTGAAAATCGGACGCATCAGTAACCACTCCGTTTTTGCCAAACGACGAATCCACCACTCCGTTGCTATTGTATCGTACCATTGCAAAATGCGCTGAAGCGAAGTAATAAGATCCGTAGTAATCTGGCTCCAAACCATATAAATACAATCCTGCCACAACAATCTTTCCATTTGGTTGAATGACGACAGACGAAGCGTAACCAAAATGGTTCGGCCCGACAGGGGTTGTAACCTCGCCATTCTGGCCAAAGGAGTTATCAAGATTGCCATTACTCGTAAAGCGGAATATTGAAAAATGATTCGGGCAGTATGGATACGAGGGACTATTTATGCAGTCATCTGTTCGAGTTGTGGACCCTACTGCCACAATTTTTCCATCCGATTGAATGGCCAACGCACTGGCAAAAGTGCTTTGATCAGCACTGGCTGCTACAACTGTTCCGTAAGTGCCAAAACTATTGTCAGGGGTGCCGTCCTGGTAATACCTGGCCAAAGCAAAGGTGCCATTACCAATGCTCCCGGCTATCACAATCTTTCCATCGGTCTGTAACGTCCCGTTATACGCCCACTCATTTGTCGATATCGAACTAATCACCTTTCCGCCTTGCCCAAAACTGTTGTCGAAACTCCCGTCGCTATTATATCTTACCATAGAGAAGTGGTTTCCGTTCGAATAAAGATTACCAAACTGAATGATTTTATTATCTGGTTGCACTATAAGATTTTTGGGATCGAGCCAGTCGTTACTGGAGAGTCCGACTCGGATTCCACCGCTCGCAAAACCTGGATCTAGTGCGTTACAGGTTTGCGAAAAAACATAGATCGCCTGCGAGGTAAAAAATACAAGTGTAAAAATTTTTTTCATACCATGAGGTTTAAGATATTTTGTAAAAAGGCATCAACAAAGCAGATCGTGCAATGAACCTTATTGACACCACCAAAAAATTAATTGTTCGACCTCCCTAGTGCTTCTCTGATGCCATTTTCAGAACATTCTTTGCCACCATTTTTCCTTCCTGCAGACCCGCTTCCACCGAAAACCGGTAATGGATGCCACCGAGCCATTTCGATTCGCCTGCCTCCTTTGCCAATGCTTCGAATGAATAGTATTTGCTCGGGTTCAACCCTGCACAGTCATACGTGTGATCCGTGAATTGATATTCGTTTCCGAATATGCTTGCTAGAACTTCGCATACAGCTCCGGCCATGGCCGCAAAGCCCGACGTATATTCTGGATGTGGTGGTGTGGGCACAAATGATAACCAATCTGAATGGTTCATTACTTCACGGATGTACGTGACAGGGCGGAGCAAGTTGTACACATACCTTGTTTTCCAGCAGCAGATCCAGGCATCATTTAATGCCATCCCTGAAAGCGCGTA
>VBAU01000544.1 GCA_005883855.1 Bacteroidota bacterium | reverse complement strand
GGATAAAGATTTTTTGACGCCTGCTCAAAGACAAGGCCGTAAGGACGATTATCATAATTCTGACCTCGCTCGTTTTTTACCGTGGCTCTTTGTATTTCAAATTTTTGTTGAGTTACAGCATCCAGCAAAAAACCCATTCTGTCAGCTTCCAACCATAGCATTTTTTCCAATTGATTGCTGGGCACTGTTTCAAAATAATTGGTACGATCTCGATTGGTGCTTCCATTTAGAGTGCCGCCAGCCTCTGTTACAATTTTGAAATGTTGTTCATCGGCCACGTGATCACTGCCCTGGAACATCATGTGTTCGTAGAAGTGAGCAAACCCGGATTTGCCGATTTCTTCGCGCGCAGACCCGACATGATAGGTAACATCAACATGTACCACGGGGTCACTGTGATCTTCATGAATGATCAGGGTGAGCCCGTTTGGCAAAACGTACTTTTCATACGGAATCACGAGTTCATTGCCTTTTTTGGTCACCTTTTCAACCAATTTGATTTGACCGGTGACCAGGCTGCCAAGCAGGAACATAAAGCCGGTAAGCAGTATTAGTTTCTGTTTCATATAGTCAAAGTTTTGTTCAAGATTAAAGGGTGTCTTTTGTGAGGAAAGCAATGTATTAAAATCGAGGCGTTTTACAACGCCATTTATCAAATTCATAAGATTTGCCGGTACAAATCTTCTTTACCTTCGGCAAAATTTTTATCTATGGACTATAGCACTCGAACCAATCACGAAATTGACTATAAAATCTATGGTGAAGAATTACAATTCGTAGAAATAGAACTTGATCCCAATGAAACTGCCGTTGCAGAAAGCGGCGCTATGATGATGATGGATGATGGAATCCAGATGCAAACCATATTTGGCGATGGTAGCCAGCAACAGGATAACGGTATACTAGGCAAGATATTTTCTGCTGGCAAGAGAGTATTGGTAGGTGAAAGCCTATTCATGACGGCTTTTACCAACATAGGCAAGGGAAGAAAAGGGTTTCATTTGCCGCACCGTATACCGGAAAAATCATTCCCCTCGACTTGCAGCAATTAGGTGGCAGAATCATTGCGCAGAAAGATGCTTTTTTGTGTGCCGCGAAGGGAGTTAGCATTGGCATCGAATTTCAACGCAAGCTCGGTACCGGCATTTTCGGAGGTGAGGGATTTATCATGGAAAGGATAGAGGGAGATGGAATGGCGTTTGTGCATGCGGGTGGTTATGTAATCGAAAAGGAATTGAGACAGGGAGAAATTCTAAAAGTAGACACTGGCTGCGTAGTCGCTTATACCAGCAGTGTTGATTTTGATATTGAATTTGTACGGGGCATCAGGAATTGGATGTTTGGCGGAGAAGGTTTGTTCTTTGCAACACTTCGAGGCCCTGGCAAAGTGTGGATCCAATCGTTGCCGATCAGCCGCCTTGCCGGCCGCCTCGTTGAATACGGCACATACCATCGCAAAGAGGAAGGAAGCATTCTCGGCGGACTCGGAAATATTCTTGACGGAAGAGAGTGATGTGGTGAATTGTGAATGGTGAATGGGCAATATTCAATATCCGAATATCTTAATATCTCAATATCTCAATCTTCCCAAAGTGAATTGCCAACACGCCAAACTATTCGAGAGTGAGCAACCCCTTTATTGTGTAGGCGCCGACTTTGTTTTTGGTAGGTGGATGATTTTTGTAACGCCGGGGTAGCTGTTTACCAGCGATAATTCGTACTCATCTTTTTCTTTCAGCTTCTGCACAAATTCTCTCAGTTGGAGAGAATCATCTTTTGTTCTATACGCCTGGTCATGCGCAAGCAAGACAAGGTTATCAGGAGTTCTTGTTTTTCCATTGTTGAATACGCTGTCTACCTGGGCCAGCAATTGATCCGCCGAATTTTTTATGATAAGCGTTTTTGGATCGTATTGCCATTCAAGGTCCCAACCCACAACGATGAAACCGGCTTTTTGCAATGAATCAATCGCCGCTTTGCTTTTTTTGATGTCAGTGAAATGCATACTATCAATGCGCCAGCTATTACGACCGGGAGTTCTCACAATTTCATCATCAGGAAGCAATTTTTCTTTTGTACGCTCTATATCCTTTACAACTGCTTCAGGGTTTTTGTAAAATTTTGCATACCGGTTATGCAAAGCGTGACTATAGCTGTGATTGCAGATTTCAATGTTTCTGGCTGATTGCAAATTATCCCATGTTTGAGCCTGCGCACGACTTCCAAAAACGTGCTCGCCCACAATAAAAAATGTAGCGGGAACATTTTCCTGCTGAAGAATATCCAGCACGTTCCTCGTTCCCTTGTTGGGCCCATCATCAAAAGTGAGATAGATTTTTTTCTTTTTCTTTTTCACCGGTTGTGCAGCAGAAGTCGACATCGCAGTCTGATTGTTTGCCTTAGGATTGACACGCAATGAGGCCTCATCAGTATTGATTTCGCTCCAGGTCAATAAAGAAATCAAAAAGAAAAAACTAAACCGGTAGAAAGAGAGGTGAGCCGAACTCCCTTCATCAACAGATGCACTTTCCATAACTAAGTGGTGGTTAACTGCCATATGAATTTATGAATTGCCGGGGGATATTCTGGTTAAGGATTTGTCAATGCTGGCATGTAACCGTAAAATGATCTCGAGCTACATTATGATCTGCGCTTATGTAATCCGACCGGGTTCCAATAAATCGTTAACACGGTAACATAAATCATTCTTTCTTATAGAAGTTGTAGTAAATTCGCCGGATAATTTTTGAAAATGGTTCGTAAACAAGAAGTACTGAACGATGTTGTTATAAAGTTTGCCGGGGACAGTGGAGATGGAATGCAATTGACCGGCAGCCAGTTTACCAATAATACCGCATTATTAGGGATCGACCTGGCCACTTTTCCGGACTTTCCGGCTGAGATAAGGGCTCCTCAGGGGACTTTGCCCGGTGTGAGCGGGTATCAGCTGCGGTTTTCAAGTAATCCGGTATTTACGCCAGGGGATTTATGTGATGTGCTGGTAGCAATGAATGCCGCAGCCCTCAAAACGAATTTGAAACAACTGAAAAGAGGCGGAAAGATTATTGCCAATACAGACGGATTCGATTCAAAAAACTTACGACTCGCAAATTATCCAGATGGCATTAATCCGTTAGAAAATAGTAGCCTGGATAATTATGAGGTCATCAGGATGGACGTTACGAAAATGACAAGGGAGGCGCTAAAGGAGTTTTCGATGGGAATCAAGGAGAAGGATCGTGCAAAAAATATGTTTGTCCTCGGGTTTTTATATTGGATGTACAACAGGGACATGGAAAGCACAACGCACTTTCTAAAAGAAAAGTTTGGCAAAAAAGACGAGATATTGAACAGTAATATGAAAGCGTTACAAGCCGGCTACAATTATGGAGATACTACCGAAACGTTCACGACTACATACCGGGTTGAAAAGGCAAAGATGGAACCCGGCAATTATCGTTCCATCATGGGCAACCAGGCGTTGTCATATGGATTGATTGCTGCTTCTCAAAAGAGCGGTTTGCCTTTGTTCCTGGGCTCTTATCCCATTACTCCAGCATCGGACATCTTACATGAACTTGCACGACATAAAAATTTCGGTGTAAAGACTTTCCAGGCTGAAGATGAAATTGCCGCAATTACTTCTGCGATTGGCGCTGCCTATGGCGGCCAGTTGGGCGTAACTGCGACATCGGGTCCGGGAATGGCGTTGAAAGCGGAGGCGATGGGGCTTGCGGTAATGCTGGGAATTCCTTTGATCATTTGCGATATCCAGCGCGGTGGCCCTTCTACAGGATTACCAACAAAAACGGAACAAAGCGATCTTTTGCAGGCTTATTACGGAAGAAATGGGGAATGTCCAATGCCTGTTATCGCAGCATCAACACCGGCGGATTGTTTCGACGCTGTTTATGAAGCCG
>VBAU01000253.1:1780-10703 GCA_005883855.1 Bacteroidota bacterium | reverse complement strand
TTGAAATCATAGCGAATGGTTTTGGAATGGCTATGCAGGAGTTGTGGAAGAATAAGCTTCGCACATTTCTTTCCCTATTTGGTATCACCATCGGGATTTTTTGTATAATAGGTGTGCTGGCCACCGTAAATAGCCTTGAGCACAACATTCAGAACGAGATTAAAAGTCTCGGCACTAATACGATTTATATTGATAAATGGGATTACACTGCGGGCGGTGGGCCCGATTATCCGTGGTGGCGATATGTCAAACGTCCGGAACCAAAATTTGATGAGATAAAGCAGATCAAGGAAAGGACACCCAGTGCTAAATACGTAGCGTTTAACATCAATGCAAATGGTAATATTGAATATAGGGACAACACCCTGTCCGGTGTCAACCTGTTTGGTAACAGCGAGGATTTTCAGAATATTCAGCCAGTCGACATTGCCTATGGGCGCTTCATCACTGAGTCGGAGTTTGATCACGGAAGCTCGGTAGCCATTATCGGAAATGAAGTCGCAGAGAAATTGTTTGTCTCACCCGAAATAGCCATCGGCAAACTGATACAGGCTCGCGGAAAAAAACTGCAGGTGATTGGTGTGATAAAAAAACAGGGCAAGAGTATGATTGGCGGCTGGCAATTTGATCAAAGCGTGATTATGCCCTACAAGTTTGCCCGAAATATAATGTGGGCAAGAAACTCACAGCCCGTTATTCTTGTCCAGGGTAAAGACAACCTTCGTAGTGTAGCCTTGAAGGACGACCTCAGAGGAGCAACGCGTGCGATCCACAAATTAAGTCCAAAGGAAGATGACAACTTCGCTCTTAACGATATAAACGATTTCAGTGAAGCAGTGGCCAACATTTTCGTCCCGCTAAATATCGGGGGCTGGATCATTGCAGGTATTTCACTGATCGTTGGAATGTTTGGCGTAGCCAACATCATGTTCGTCACGGTGAGAGAGCGTACCAACCAGATCGGGATAAAAAAAGCTATTGGTGCGAAGAAAAGAGTGATACTCGCGGAGTTCTTGCTGGAGTCTGCTTTCCTTTGTATCGTCGGAGGGTTGATGGGGTTGTTGCTGGTTTTCATTCTCACCAAAATATTAACAGGCGTGTTTCATTTCCCCGTCTTCATATCAACTTCCAACTTGGTCCTCGCATTTTCCATATCGTTTATTGTTGGAGTTTTAGCCGGTATTATTCCTGCCTTGCAAGCAGCAAGACTTGATCCCGTAGTAGCTATTCGCTCCAAATAGTTACCCGCCTTGTTAAATAAACTTTCAATGTTCAATGATCAAGTCTCAAGTATTTTTGCGGAGCGAAACGCAATTGAACATTGAAAATTGAACATTGAAAATTGAGCATTTCTATTCTGGCCATAGAATCCTCTTGCGATGAAAGATCGGCTGCGGTCTGCACCCACGGAAAAATCCTATCCGGCAGCTAGTGTTAATATGAGTCAAGCGGTATTGCTACTATTTAGCTTCCGTTGCGTCGCACTACGTTCATCGTTCACCAATTCTATTGAACGCACAGGAAATTTCACCAAACCGGTCATTTCCCGTTTTTAAATTAAATTTTTAATGATCAATGGTCAATGCTCAAGTATTTTTGCGGAGGGGAACGCAATTGAATATTGAAAATTGAACGTTGAAAATTGAGCATTTCTATTCTGGCCATAGAATCCTCTTGCGATGAAACATCGGCTGCGGTCTGCACGGACGGCAAAATTCTGTCTAACATTATCGCAAACCAAAAAGTGCATGAGCAATACGGAGGAGTTGTGCCCGAATTGGCCAGTCGTGCTCATATCCAAAACATAGTCCCCGTAGTTGATGCAGCACTATCGTCTATCAACTGTGATCTATCATCGATTGATGCATTTGCATTTACACAATCTCCCGGCTTGATTGGGTCATTGCTGGTGGGGAGCCAATTTGCAAAATCGCTGGCACTCGCGATGAAAAAACCACTCATTGCGGTACATCACCTTCAAGCGCACGTGCTGGCGAATTTAATTGACGAGCCGAGACCGGCGTTCCCTTTTTTATGTTTGACGGTGAGCGGTGGCCATACACAAATTGTTTTGTGCGAATCGCCCTCAAAAATGAAAGTTATCGGTGAAACCATCGATGACGCAGCTGGCGAAGCCTTTGACAAATCTGCAAAGCTGCTTGGGCTCCCCTATCCGGGCGGGCCGCTGATCGATAAGTATGCGAGAGAGGGGAATCCGAAACGATTTCATTTTCCAGAACCACAAATTCCGGAGCTTAATTTTAGTTTCAGCGGACTAAAAACTTCGATCTTGTATTTTTTGCAGAACGCAGGAAAAAGTCATGTATACAAAGAAGAGAGCATTGCAACGGAAGTCGAACAGAAAAAATTTATTGAAGAGAACCTGGATGACCTGTGCGCTTCGATCCAGGCGAGAATTGTGACCATTCTGTTAAACAAATTAAAAAAAGCGGCCGTTGAGACAAGGGTGAAAAATATTTGTATCGGAGGAGGAGTTTCAGCCAACAGCGGCCTGCGAAGCGCGTTTGAACAAACAGGAAGGGAAAATCACTGGAACACATTTATACCCGCATTTGAATATTGCACCGACAATGCAGCGATGATCGCTATAACGGCTTATTACAAATACCTCCAAAAGGATTTTAGTGATCTAACCGTGACCGCCTCCGCACGAGGAACCTGGTGACAATAGATGAATGATGAACGGCGACCCCCGAGCACGTTTAAAGTGTATTTTCGGATCATGGTTCATAGCGCTCAGCTCAAAGCTTATCTTATGCCCAATTCATACTTCCAATTCAAGGAATTTACCGTCTACCAGGAGCGGTGTGTGATGAAGGTAACAACGGATGCTTGTTTGTTTGGGGCATGGGTAGCACAAGACGTACAATGCGATCCCGGCAGCCAGGAGGCAAATCCGATAAATGTCTTAGATGTTGGAACGGGAACTGGATTGTTGACGTTGATGCTCGCACAAAAAAATGCTTCTACCGTTATCGATGCCGTCGAAATTGACCAGGAATCGTATGAACAAGCAAAGGAAAATGTCGCGATTTCGCCGTACGCGGACCATATACAAGTGATCAAGGGAGATGCAAAAGCATTTTCATCCTCTAAAAAGTATGACCTCGTCATAAGCAACCCACCTTTCTATGAAAAAGAATTAACTTCCTGCGATCAGAAAAAAAATATTGCACATCACGATGCGGGGTTATTGCTGGAGGAAATATTTTCTATCATAAAAACAAACCTCTCTGCGGAAGGCATGTTTTATCTTTTGCTACCCTTCAAGAGAAATGAAGAAATCAAAAAAATGTTATTCAGGGAAAACCTCTTTGTTTCTAAGATTGTCTTTGTCAGGCAATCTACAAACCACGATTATTTTAGAATGATGGTCTCAGGAAAGCTCAGTAACGTAAACGATTCCGAAACGGTGATTGATGAAATCTCTGTTTGGGACGACCAACAGCAATACACCGAACAATTCAAACAATTACTCCAGCCGTACTATTTATATCTGTAAGTAACCTCTACTCATCATTCATCATTCATCATTCATCATTCATTATCGATTACGCACGACACACGGCTCACGTCTCACTGCTTCTCTCCCACATAGTCCCTCAAATACTCAAAATGCCCCGTCAGCTTTCCATTCTTCACGATTGTCGCCCTGTTAATGATATCAGATCCCCCGGATAAAAGATCAGGGAAAACATATTTGATTAATTGCTCTCCAAAATACCTGGATGCATCGCGCGGCAATTCATTTGGAAGGTTAGCAACGGCCATGATATCGATTGAGCTTGCTAAATACGGAGCGGTTTTTTCTAAGGTTTTCTTGTCCACGCCGTATACAGGGTCCTCAATAGGTTGGTCGCCTAAGTTAATGGGAACAGATCCATCGGCATCATCGGCAATATCAGCGATGGTCTGAATTTTGAAATCCTCCTGTTGCGCATCCGTTTTTTCAAATAACCGCGGAACATCTTGTTCCCAGTACACGCCATTCATCAGTATATCCGAGACCACAGCGTATGGCAAAAACTTGCATTCGTATTGCTCCGGATGTAAATGAAAATGTTCTCGTGAATAGTTTTTTTTGATCTTGTGTTGATACAGGTCTGTACCCTTCAACTGTGTATATACCGGATAAGCAAACTTTTTTTCCAAATACTCATCAGGATCCACCTCCACTATCTCAAGCAGGTTCATGATGTCCACGACTCCATGCGCCACCCTACCCGACCCAGTCACAACAATCTTTACCTTAGGAAGCCTCAGACCGAAATATGTATGGATCAACTCGCGGAAACTTCTTTGTTTGTAAACCCTGTCAAGTTGATAGGTGCCCGTCCTGTTACCATAAGCCATCATGCCATTATGTGCTCCTACAACGCCCGCAAAAAATCCGAAACCAATAATGCGCTGCCCGTCTTCATGCTCCAGGCATTCGTAGTCAATTAAGGTGATTTGCTTATCAAGAATAGCACGAAGTAATTTTCGATTTCTTGCCTGCTTTTTTTTTGTGTGCGAGAAAAACAGGTAAGTTTTCTCGGGAATTAATTGTTCAACCGGCACTTCCTTAATTCCTAAAAGGATGTCGCAGTCGGTTACATCTTCTCTTATCTCAACACCGGCCATTAAAAATTCCCGGTCGGTAAAACATCGCGTTGTTGAGCTTTGGACAATAATTCTGATAGAATCCGAGGTCTTATGTATCCATTTGCATTGTGCAGGTGTTAGCGATACCCGGTTATCGGCTGGTAATTTTCCTTCTTTGATCAGTCCAATCTTTGTCATAAAGGCATCGCAAGTTTTAAGCAGCGCAAATGTAATGGATGAAATGCAAAGGTGTCAAAAGACTCGTGGATATGATCTGGGCCACAGATAACACAAATTTTCGCAGATAGCCAGAGTTTATCTGTGTCGATTTGTGCAATCTGTGGCAACAGAACAGACATTAAGTACCTGCATAAATGAGTAATCCGAGTCCCACCACGAAAAACAGGAACATCGCAACGATCAATCCATTTGTCCCTTTCGGCGCTTGTTGAAATTCTTTCCAAATAAATACACCCCACAGCGCGGCGATCAGCGTAGCGCCCTGTCCGAGACCATAGGATATAGCAGGACCTGCCTTGCCGGCAGCAATTAGGTTTAGCGAGTTTCCCAGGCCCCAGATCAATCCGCCCAACACACCTACCATATGTAAACCAAAACTTCCGTGAAAATATTCTTTGTATCCAGTCGGAGATCCCTGCAAAGGTTTCTTCATTAAGATCGTGTTGAAAATAAAATTGCTCAAGAAAACTCCCAATGAAAAAATAAACACGGCTGTGTATGGCGTCATTTTGCCGGGCGCAGGTTGCTCAAAATTTTCCAGGTCCATCGATGCTGCAATAAATCGATAGAAGAAGGACATCAGGACCCCTGCAACTAATGATATGATTATTCCTTTTGTAGAGACCCCTTGCTTAGCCGTGCTGGCTTTTCTGTACGTTGCTGCATTAAAAATAAATCCTCCGAGCAACGCGCTGAGCATATTTGTTGCATCCGCCTGTTGCAGGTCAGTCAAAAAACTTCTCCCATTTTTCCCAACACTACCCAGCGTGAAAGCAGACAAAACTGAAAAAATAAAAATCCCAATGACGTAGTCCCAGTAAAATAATTCAAAGCGCCACGTTTTGCCGGCAAGTTTTTGCGTATTGGCCCATGAGCCCCAACAAAGCATGGTGATCATGCAGAAAATGACCGCGAGTGGATAATTCTGAACAATGAACATGGTGGAATTTTTACTGAGTTGGTGAAAAATTTTCCGTTATGCATTGGCCATATCAAAACTCTCCACTTCCTGGCGGTGTGGAGCAGAGGCTTGCGCTCCCAATCGTGATACGGAGATAGCGGCTGCCTTACAAGCGAATGCCACGGCATCTTCAACAGACTTCTCTTCGCATAATGCCACGCCAAAAGCTCCGTTGAATACATCACCCGCCGCGGTAGTGTCGACTACCTTCACCTTATGACTGCCTATCATTGTAAAATTGTTATCATGCAGCACAAATGCTCCCATGGCTCCCATAGTTATGATCACCGTTTGAATTCCTTTACTGCGCAAAGAAATAGCTGCTTGCCTGGCAGAAGCTTCATCAGTAACTCTTATCCCGGTAAGCATTTCAGCTTCCTTCTGATTGGGTGTTAGGATGGAGATCTTACGCAGCAATGCGTCGCTCAATTTTGCTGCAGGAGCAGGATTGAGAATTAACCTTACATGCTTTGCTGCCGAAATTGTGGCAACATATTCCACGGTATCAATTGGCACTTCCAATTGCATAAGCAAAAGCGAAGCATTTTCGATTTTCTTTTTTGCATCGTTGATATCATTCAAATTCAGCGCACCGTTTGCACCCGGGGCAACTACAATGCAGTTCTCACCTTTGTCATCTACCGTAATGAGCGCTACACCCGATGGCTCGATTTTATCCCGGACAATAAAAGAGGTGTCTATGCCCTCCTTTTCAAATAACTCGATCGACTGCTTTCCAAAAATATCATACCCGATCTTGGCAATGAATGACACCGCTCCCCCAAGTCGTGCGGCGGCAACGGCCTGGTTAGCCCCTTTGCCACCTGCGCTCATGAAAAATGTCCCCCCAAGAATAGTTTCTCCAGGCTGCGGTAAATGCGAAGCTTTAATCACCATGTCGGTATTCGTACTGCCGACAACAACAATGGAAGCAGAATTCATCTGAATATCGTTTTGATACCCGCTTGAGTAAATCTAAAACAAGTTTTCATCATTTGAAAGATTACGATTTGAATGTCGATCTTATGTTTAAAACTATGACCAAAAAGTTTGGAGCACCCCTCGTGCCGCTTGTATATTTGACTACAGAACTAACAACAATGGGGTTTCTCAGAAAATTAAAGGAAAATGACTGGACGGAGATTGCCTACAATTGGGAATACGCGAAAGGCAGTTGGGTTATCAAGAGAGACAGCGGGTCGTGGTGGATCATTGGTACCAAAGCGAATCCAAGAATCTTTGAAGTGCCCGAACCCACCAGCATCACCGCGGTCTGGACCGTTAATCTCATTGAACATCTCTGTGAGATGGATGAAAAAACCCAATTAGTACCATAAGTCCAGGATCATCGCAGCCTTCAATAGTCAAAAATTTGTGTAACAGTTCATAGTTGTTACCTTAATGCAAGCTATTGCGTCAAATAATCCATTGCTTCCATAAACCATGGTACCAAACCAGGATGTTCCAAAAGAATACAGCAAATCAATCAATGCTGTTACGCATTTTATTCAAAACAATCTGAACGATAATTTGTCCTTGAAAAACCTCTCCCTTGTCGCTAATTACTCACCATTTCATTTCCAAAGAATTTTCAAGCAAGTAACCGGGGAAGTCCCCCAAGCAATACATCGCACGCATGCGATTGGAAATCGCCGCGCACTCGTTGATCATACAGTTGGAAAAATCCATTAAGGAAATTGCGATTGAGACTGGCTTTACATCCGCAGCAACATTTGCAAGAGCCTTTAAGCACTATTTTGATATTTCAGGTGAAAAACTGAGAGCACTAACCGCGCAACAAAGGATGGCGCTCTACAAAAAAGGCAGCCATAAGCAGCAACTACTAGACGCTGATAGAATGTCGACAATGTCAAAGACAAGGAAACATCACCGGACATTGGAGTCAAAAAAGTTGCCGCGATTTCGGGTATTTTTACATCTTCTTCGCTTGACGTTCTTGATATTGAGAACGCTTTCGTAAAAATTTTTCGACTGGCAGAAGCACACGACTTGTTTGAACAAGACTCCCTGTTTATTGATTGGCACAAACAAAAGCTCCGATTTCCGGAGCTTAAATCAGCGTGGGCATTTTTTTCTGAGCTAACTGTTTTTCAAATGTTCATCATCCCCTCTGTCCGTATCCGTTTCACGCCTTACCTGTGAAGGTTCTCTGTCAGGATATCTTTTTTGCTGATAATTACTTCTTCTGTTTCTTATCATTTCCATTCTTTGCTCTTCATTAAGTTCTCTAGAATCACCAGTTTCCCTGGCAGGCAGATTGCCCGTCTCCCGGCGATTATCATCCGGAATCACCGCTCCCTCGCTCCTGCGTTCCCAAAGTCGAAAACCTCGATCATACTCGGATTCCTGTTTGTTTTGTACGGGCTTCACTTCATGGAGTCGATTCTTGTAAAGGTTGTCCAGGTTATAATATTCATGTCGATAGAAATCGGGATCAACTTCGTCGTTTCTCTCTCTCTCCTTTCGTTCTCTCTTTTCGTCTTTGGCCATCTCTTTTCTTTCTTCTTTCTCCAACCTGTTTTTCCTGTCTTCCCTCTCGGGTGTGTCCCGTCTCTCTTTCGAACCTCCTTCAACTGTTGTTTTTGGCGTTTCGTCTACTCGTGAGGTCTGTGTTTGCGTATTGAGTGTAGAGAAGATTCTTCTTTCCACATCTGCGGTGAGAGAGTTCCTGTCATAATCCGGCAGCTCACCCAGTTGTTGCGCGGATATGTTTGGAATTAACACATCATCATCTTTTTGGTCGAGTTCCGCCAGGCCGATCGGGATCACCACTTTCCTGTGTCTAAGCTTAAGTTCGTTGTCATCGAGATCAACGACCATGTACCGTACTTTCTTCTCCGGAGCATCGACAATAAGGTCCTCCACTTCTCCTACCTTCCGCCCATTGGTGCCTCTCACATCCCAGCCGCGAATATCGGGTTCACCACGCACGATTTCAAAATCGGAACGATCCAGTTCCTGGAGACGCCTGTGCTTCATGTTGTCCATACATTTTTATTTATGAAAGCAAAAGCTTTCGGTTAAAAAATTTTTTATGCGCTTCGTTGTCAACACAAAAACTGCTGACTCGCCCGGGGTTGAACGAAGGATGTCGGA
>VBAU01000253.1:0-1670 GCA_005883855.1 Bacteroidota bacterium | reverse complement strand
TCACCTGCACATGTATCTCAGCCATAAATTAAATTTTTGATTTTACAATCGGTTGACAGGAAAATAAACACATAAATTATGCCCGTTGAAGGGTATAGTGGCAAAGAATCCCGGAGGGATTCAATGCTGGTAGCCTCCGATGAATCAGAGGGTAAGAAAATGGTCAGTAAACCAAACCCCGAAGGGGTTTAATGTGAATGGAAACACATAGGCACATAGGAAGATAGGTTCACATAGGAAGTGTTAATAATGCAGAAGCGAATCCCGGGCGGGTTCAATAGAAATGATGGACAGAACCCCGAACCCTGAAGAGTGCGACGCAACAGAAGATCAAAAGGATTGATGCTGCTGCGTGCAAAAAAAAAGAAATGACCGAACACAGAACTATAGAAATAGTCAAAGAGTTTTCGTTCTGATGATTGTGTCAACTAATAAGAAATGATGCACCCCTAGAAAGGATAGCCGATAGCGAGGTTATACACAAGATTATTTTTTCTCCAGTGCGTGTCACCCAGTTTTATCTGGTTTATGACCCATGGATTCTGTAGCCATGGTTTACGCAACGGAAAGCCTACATCAAAACGAATCACAAAAACAGTTATATCAAATCGGAGACCGGCTCCGACGTCAACAGCCAACTGGCTTAACCATTTGCTGCTAAATTGGGCGCCCGGTTTCTTGGTATAGGAACTGTCATTTATCAACCAAATGTTACCGGCATCAAGGAAGATGGCGCCGTACAACGGCCCGGAAATATGCGGCCGGTATTCCGTATTGACCTCAAACTTTATATCCCCTGTTTGATCAGGAATGATCGTTGAGTCTTGTGCAATATAGGTGCCCGGTCCCACAGCACGACTTCGAAAACCGCGCAAGCTATTAGTACCGCCAACAAAAAATTGTTTTACGTAAGGCAGTTGAACTGAATTACCATACGGCAAGCCAATACCAATAATCATCCTGCTCGCCCAGTTATCTTTTATTCCGATCTTACGATAATATCGCCCTTCAGCTTCAAACTTCGCGTATTGGGAATATGGCGCGTTAGCAATTTTTGCTGTGTCGCCATGCTTCGCATTTCCGCCCTTGACAAGCCCAGCGATATTTCCAGACACATCAACAAGTCCGTTAAAATAGTAAGCATTGATCGGGGTCAAACCATTTGCGAGCTGATTGTAGTTAAATTGATAGATGGAACCGAGGATAAATTGTTGTTCGATGGACCTGTCAAGACCAGGATATTTTTTCTCCAGACTATCGTACGCCTCCGTAACATTTAAAGGCTGCACATAACTAATACTAATAGGATAGAGTTCATGCTGCTTCTGAATATTTTCCTTCCAAAAATACCCGTACTGTATACGGTAAGAATTGAGCGTATATAATCCTTGCCTCTTGAGAATATCGTATCCGAGTTTGATATTCGTACGAGGTGCATACCCACCGTACGTTTGAACGTAAAGGAAAGGAATGACAAAACGCGGCATCGCAAAAGTGGCCTCTGCGCCTGTACGATAGGTGTTGTATCCACGTAATGCACCGCTGAACTGGATGTCTGAACCGACATATGCGCTAAGCTGGATATGTGACCCGTTGCGGAACATATTTCGTTGCCGCCAACTTACCGTTATGTTCGACCCATTCAAATTATTGGACCTGGTGACCTGCGA
>VBAU01000530.1:271-2958 GCA_005883855.1 Bacteroidota bacterium | reverse complement strand
TTTGAAAAAGCGACATAATCATCTTGTTCAAACCCGGGAAGAGGTGTCTTTTCGTTTCTTGCAAAACACAAAGCTCTATACGCATAGATTCGTTCGTCATCAATAATGTGGACCAGCACTTCCTTTATCGTCCACTTATTGCTCGCATACCGATCCAACAGTTTCTCCACTGGTAGCGAAAGGATCAGTTTCTTTATGTTGTCAAAGCCATCACTCAAATGTTTTAAGAGCAATCCATCGTTGGGAACTAATTTCATGTATATGATCGCATAGGCCGGGTATTCTCCGTCTTTAGGCTTTTCTTTCTCATAATAATGTTCTTTATGTCGAGTAAAATAGTTTATCCTTGCAAATTAGGGTTGATATAACTTTCGTCAGATGAAATTTGCCCTTCGGCGGTCGTATCTTCACCCGCTAAAAATCATCTGCTATGGCATCTGCAGTGCAGCCAGGCGAACGAATTCAATACCTCGATATCATCCGTGGCTTCGCGATCACCGGCGTTTTAATCGCGTATGTATTTTGGAACCTTGGTACTGCGCCTTCTTCCACGTACACTGTATTTGATAATATTATTGACCAGGCTGGTTATTTTCTGATTGATTCAAAATGCTACACCCTGCTCGCGAGTTTATTTGCCGTCGGTTTCGTTTTGCATATGAACAAAGCAGGCAAGAAAGCAAAAAATCTATACACTTATCGAAAAAGATTATTGGGACTCTTCATCATTGGAACGCTTCACGCATTGGTCCTTCGTAATGGCGACATTCTTGCTCCCTACGCGATAACAGCATTCATCCTCACGTTTCTTTATGATTCATCAAATACAACGATCATTATTTTAATGGTGATACTGTTCTTAGTCAAGACGCTTTTACCACAAACGTGGCTTGCTTTAGGACTTGCTTTTCCGCAAAGGCCAACAGGGGGTGGAAATTATTGGATCGAAAATTTTGCGTGGGTGAAATATTGGTATGTCACTTCCATATTTTTCTGGGAAACTACGTTGTTCCTTCTATTGGGGGGAATGCTCATTGGGCGAACGTTGATTCAAGACAAACGCAAACTTACCATCGGGCAAATCAAATTCATCGCAATCACAGGATTTCTTGTCGGTACGTTGAGCTACCTCGCACTAAAATTTTATGAAGTTGAAATTGGGCGGCTACCCGACATTGGAAATACCCTGGTCGTGAGAGCCACGGTGTATAGTTTATTGGACATTACTCATAAGATCGGAATAGCATCCGCTTACGCTTGTGTCTTCTATTTTTTGTCGCGAAGATTCCGGTTGACTGCACTGGCCAACCTGGGACGCATGTCTCTCACAAACTATGTTTTACAGGCCGCGATCATCGTGCCGACCTGCTTAGTCTTTAACTTATTTGATCATATCACACCTACAATTGCCTTAGCCATGACAGTAGCCATCTGGGTTTTTCAAGTACAGTTTAGCAAGTGGTGGTTGAGCCAACATCGCTATGGTCCATTGGAATGGGTGCTGAGAACATTCACGTATGGACCACCTATGGCAGTGACAAATGATCAAAATACGGAAGAATGGGCGTCCGCGCCAGCGATACTTGAAAGCTAATTGCAGCCTACACCATGGTCCTTCGACAAACTCAGGACAACGGCCTACCGTTCGATAACCCACCAGCTCCGAAGATTTTCCAGGAGCCTCCTAAGGATAAACGCCCTCTCCCAGCATTCATTGTCTTGTTACTTTTACGGCTGTATTAGAATACGGCACCCAAAATGGGAGCTAAACTTTGTAAAATAGGGATGATTACTGGTTTCTTCGAGGCGTGTCAATTCTAGTTTTGCACCGCACCTGATTTTGCAATATTTGCATTGTGCCATCATAATTAAACCTTATAGCCATGAAAAAATTTATCATTCCCATATGCCCCATATTGCTGGCAGTGCTTACCGGCATATCTTGTAAAAAAGACTATTCTTCGCACGACGTCACAAAATCTGCCACAAGCAGAAAAATTCGGTTTCAGCTTTATACCAACCAGGATTTCTCTTCGAACTCTTCGATGATAAATTTTTCGATACTTATCAGGAATGCAAGGAAGACACTACTTGACTCCGCGCTGGCGCCCATGCAAATAAAGGATATCCCCGATGCCACGCATAAAATCGTAATTGAAAAAACAGTAAGTGATGACTCCGATCTGGCTGCAAGTTTTCGCTACGAAATTCAAAATGTGGGCATTTCATGGTACATCGACACCAGTAAAGCCGGAAACCAGGTGAAAGTAATTGACTACGCCTTTCAATAGAGTTTGGTTAGTTTTTCCAGCCTGAAAATTTTCACTAAAAAGTAATCCCTAAAGATGCTATCATGAGAGAGTTAGAAATATTCATCGCGTCGCTAGGCATAGGCTTGTCGCTCGGATTTATGGGAGCCGGTGGATCTATTTTGACCATCCCGGTATTTGTCTACGTGCTAAAAAAAGATCCCCTTTCTTCTGGCGTCTATTCCATGTTCGTAGTTGGCATGTCGAGCATGGCAGGTACCGTTCAATCCATTTTCAATAAGCTCGTGGACTTCAAAGTGGCTGTTACGTTTGGCCTGCCCTCAATCGCAGGCGTGCTTGTGGCCAGGAAACTCATTTTTCCTCTTATACCCGAACAATTGTTTTCCGTCGGCTCATTTTCGGTATCGAAAAACATGC
>VBAU01000530.1:0-234 GCA_005883855.1 Bacteroidota bacterium | reverse complement strand
TCCGCACTGAGAATGTTGAAACCCACAGTTAATAACAAAGGCGATTGGGAAGAATTTGATAAGCCCGCAACGGCATTACTCTTATTACGAGGTTTCATGGTTGGTACGATCACCGGCTTGCTCGGAATTGGAGGCGGTTTCTTAATTGTACCAGCTTTGTACTTCCTTGCGAAACTGCCTGTGAAAACAGCCGTCGGCACTGCACTCGTTATCATCATGATCAATTCATTGTTT
>VBAU01000252.1 GCA_005883855.1 Bacteroidota bacterium | reverse complement strand
AAGAAAAGACATCCAGCCTCGGAAAACCGATCACGATTGAACAGGCAGATGAGTTCAGAAAATATTACAGCTTTCCTGCGACCACAGGTGTCTCCGTTTTTGTCAACCGCAATACGATCGTTTCGTACAGCGCAAAAAAAACCACGCCAAATGTTATGTTGCTCGGCGCCGATGAAAATTACCTATTGCTGAATGGATTTAAACTCTCTTCGGGTCGAAATTTTAATCAGACAGATGTACAAAGCGGAAGAAATTTATGCCTCCTGGGCCATAATGTCGCCAATAAATTATTTAAGGATAATGCTGAAAAAGCTGTGAACGCAATTATCCGGGTAAATGATATTCCCTACCGCGTGGTAGGAGTGTTGGGCAGCAGGGGTTCCTCCTTCGGGTTCAGCCGGGATAATCTTGTTATCCTCGGTTACAAGAATATTGACCGGAATTTCGGCAATAACGTAAGCAGTTACACTATTGCAGTTATGACCGATGATATTAGGATAGTGAGCGACGCAATGGGCGAAGCAGAGGGTGCATTCCGCGCAATTCGCAAATTAAATACGACTGAAGACGACAATTTTGTACTCGACAGAAATGATGCCATTGCAGAAAGAGCCATGAAGAGCTTAGGTTTTTTGACCATCTCCGCCACGGTAATTGGACTCATCACTTTAATTGGCGCAGCCATCGGGTTGATGAACATCATGCTCGTATCCGTTACCGAACGAACAAAGGAGGTGGGACTCATTAAAGCAATTGGAGGCAAAAGCAAACTTGTAAGACGCCAGTTCCTCCTGGAAGCTATCATAATAAGTTTATTGGGTGCCTTGTTTGGTATATTGCTGGGCGTCACCGTCGGCAATCTATTCTCTTTTGTCCTGAAAACTGGTTTTGTGGTGCCCTGGAACTGGATAATCTATGGCATTGCTATTTGCACTATCGTTGGACTTTTGGCCGGCCTATATCCTGCACTGAAGGCGGGTAAACTAAATCCTATCGAAGCCTTACGCTATGAGTAGTTCACTGTTCCGCTAGATTTCATTATTGCAAATTTTGCAATGAAAAAACGCGGCATTTAAAAAAATCATTAACTTGACCACCTGTCATAAAAAAATAGGGGCTCGATTTGTGATTAGAGTACAATTTTTTCCTTAGAATTGTAACCCATTAAAATTTTCATGGGTATTTCTAAAATTTTAAAACACTAAAAACTAAGATCATGGCTGAGACTAAACCGACTGCAACTGCATCTGTTAAGGCTACTTCTGTTCAGGCAAAAAAGAGCAGCAATGCTATTTCCTGGCTTGCTCCTGTTATCTGTATTGTCGCCGGCTATCTTGTCTGGCGTTTTATTTTTGGTAACCCTGATGGGTTCAAAACTCCCGATCCTGCTGGCGGATTTTGGCCAAAGAATAAGGATCCGAAAAACTCTTTGAGCGCTATTTACATGGGAGGGATCATTGTCCCGATTTTAATGGGCATGTTGCTTATGGTTATTGTTTTTTCCATTGAAAGGTTTCTCACGGTAAGAAAAGCTCTGGGTAATGGAAGTGTTTCTGATTTTATTCGCAGAGTGCAGTATCACCTCGCCAATCGTAATGTAGATTCTGCCATGTCAGAGTGCGATAAACAACGCGGCTCTGTCGCTAACGTAATGAAGGCCGGTCTCCGTCGTTACAAAGAAATGATCAATAACACTGAATTAAACACCGATCAAAAAGTGCTTGCCATCCAAAAAGAAGTAGAGGAGGCCACAGCCCTGGAACTTCCCATGCTTCAAAAAAATCTGGTGTTCTTATCTACCATCACTTCTGTCGGTACATTGATCGCGTTGTTAGGAACGGTTATGGGGATGATCAGATCATTCCGTTCACTGGGTGCAGAAGGAGGGGGAGGAAGCGCGGCAACGCAGTTGGCTATTGGTATCTCAGAAGCCTTGTACAATACGGCCTTCGGTATTGGCACTTCAGCATTAGCCTTGATCATGTATAATGTGTTCACTACTAAAATCGATGCAATTACATATGGCATTGACGAGTCGGGTTTTACGCTGACCCAGAGCTTTGCCTCTTTGTATAAATAGCGGGGCGGCAGCATTTTTGATAAATTTTTTATGGAAAATTAACCAGTAAGCATCTCACTACTAAATTCTTAAACTCATGCCGAGTGTAAAAATTCCGAAGAAGAGTACGTTTGTGGATATGACTCCGTTTGTGGATGTAGCCTTCCTCATTCTTACATTCTTCATTATGGCTACCAAGTTCAAACCGCCCGAGCCGGTAGAAATCAATACGCCGAATTCCGTGTCAACGCAAGAGCTTCCGGAAAGTAATGCCGTGTTGGTCACCATCGACAAAGAGGGCAAGGTATACTTCACCGTTTTATCTGAAAAGGACAAATCCATTTACAACGCGATAATTGACGATATTAATACGACGAGGAATCTGGGGTTGAGTCCCGCCCAAAAAAGCAATTATTCCAAAACTTACCTGGTGGGTGTATCGTTTAATCAGTTAAAGCAATTGCTTGAAGCCCCGGAAGCTCTCCAGGCCAAACAGCCAGGCATTCCCATTGATACAACCGGTGGCGAATTGACTTATTGGGTACAATCTGCGAAATCGGCTTTTGCCGGTCAGCGTCTGCAATTTCTGGTCAAAGGAGACAATGCTTCAAAATACCCGGTTTTCAAAAATGTGATCACGGCTTTAAAAAAGAATGACGTGTACAAATACAACCTGATCACCGCGCCTGAAGATGCCCCTCACTTTATAAAAACATACCTGTATGGCACAGCTAGAAGGTGGTGGTGGTGACGAACACAAAAAGGGTCCAGGTGTAAAAAAAGCAAAAAAATTATCGACCCGCGTAGATATGACACCCATGGTGGACTTAGGATTTCTGCTCATCACGTTTTTTATTTTCACGACTACGATGAGTAGCCCAAAGGCGCTTAATCTTAACATGCCGAAGGATACTAAGAAAGAGGAGGAGCTAAATAAAGCGAAGGAATCCGGCGCATTAACTATCATGCTTGGAAAGGACAACGCAGTCTACTATTACGAGGGACAACTGTTACCAGACGGGTCAAATTTTAAAACGGCCACTTTTGCGACGATCCGCGACGAGATCATCAGTAAGAAGAGCTGGGTGATCAAGAACCACGTACACGATGACAATTGTCCCAAGATATGGGCCGAAAACAAAGGCGATAAGAATTCCTGCCTGGATAGAGATTTTGTCGTGGTTATCAAGCCGGACCAGGACGCGACGTACAAGAACACCGTGGATATTCTTGACGAGATGACGATTAATAGTGTGAAACGCTACGCCATGATTGACATCACGCCGCAGGAATACCAGGTGATCCAGGCTACCGAAGCGAGTGCAAAAAAATAATTACGAGGTGTGGAATTGGACCTGACGCCGCATCTTAATAAAAATAACATTTAATCATGGAAGCAAACAAGATCTTAAATGCCGACATCCTGGATCTTATTTTTGAGGACCGCAATAAAGATTACGGTGCTTATGACTTAAGGAAAACTTACAACCGGCGCATATTGAAGGCACTGATCATTACAGCTTCAATTGCTCTATTAGCGTTGCTGGGCTCACTTTTGGCTAAAGCCTTCAAGAGTAAGAACAGTAATGTTGTTCAGCATGAAATAACCCTGCAAGACATCAAGGAGGAAGAAAAGAAACAGGATATTCCACCTCCACCTCCTCCAAAACCACCTCCACCACCACAGGTTGAGATGGCAAAGTTTACGCCTCCAAAAATCGTGAAGGATGAAGAGGTAAAGGAAGTCATCCAGGAAAACAAAGATCTTGACGAAAAGAAGATCGACGTCCAGAACCAGGAGGGTGTAAAGGATGACCAAATAGCTACACCAACGCAAATCGATGAGGGAAAGCAGGTGATAGAAGAGAAGAAAGACGATGACGAAAATAAGATTTTCGAAAAAGTTGAGGTAGAGGCTGCATTCCCCGGCGGTGAAGGAGCATGGAAGAAATTCCTGGAAAGAAACCTTCGCGCTGATGTAGCTACAGAAAATGGCGCACCTGCAGGCAGCTATACCGTATGGGTACAGTTTGTTGTGGATAAAGAAGGAAACGTAAGTGATGTAAAAGCTCTCACCAATCACGGTTATGGAATGGAAGATGAAGCCGTGAGAGTTATTAAGAAAGGACCACAATGGAAACCAGCTATCCAAAATGGTCGCCAGGTGAAAGCGTACCGCAAACAACCGATAACATTCCAGATCGAAGAACAATAGAGATCACGGATTAAAGGATTAAGGGGATTTCACGGATGTGAGATCCCCTGTTTATTTGCATTATCCCTGAAATCCTTGAAACCCGTGATAAGGTTTGCCACAAACACACGAAGACACCAAGAACAGCATCAAAATAAGACTTCGCGCCTTAGTTTCTTTGTGGCTATTCTTACCGCCGTCGTTCATCGGGATTTTCTCTTAGCTTAGCTTCGAATGGCAGCATTACCTAAATTATCGGGATGGGATGATACAATAGTAGCCCTGGCGACTCCGCCCGGCATTGGTGCTATCGGTGTGATTCGGTTAAGTGGCAATAAGGCCTTTGAAATAATCGATCAACTATTCAATTCAAAAAGATTATCAGAGCAACCGTCTCACACTTTGCATGTTGGATTTATAAAAGATGGAGAAACTGTCATTGACGAAGTAGTGGTATCGATTTATAAAGATCCGCGCTCCTATACCGGTGAGGATTTAGTGGAAGTCAGTGGCCATGGATCGCCTTATGTACTGCAGCAAATAATCAATGCTTGTTTGAAAAGAGGAGCCAGGTTAGCGAAGCCGGGAGAATTTACCCAGAGAGCATTCTTACATGGCAAGTTAGATCTCACACAGGCCGAGGCTGTCGCAGATTTGATAGCCAGCAATACTGACATATCGCAAAAAGCAGCTCTGCACAATATTCGCGGAGGCTTTTCACTGCAACTAAAGGAATTGCGGGAACGACTGATTCGTTTTTCTGCATTGATCGAATTGGAACTGGATTTCTCGCAAGAAGATGTTGAGTTTGCCGATCGCAAACAATTACATGAGTTGATCGATGAAGTAGATAGCGTTACTGCCTCGTTGATCAATTCATTTCAATTAGGAAATGTGATCCGCAATGGAGTCAGTGTTGCCATCATCGGTAAGCCCAATGCCGGCAAATCAACATTACTAAATGCGTTATTAAATGAAGACAGGGCTATTGTCAGCGACATACCGGGGACAACCCGTGATACCATAGAGGAGGTCATCAATATTGATGGCATTCTTTTTCGGTTGATTGATACGGCGGGCATCAGGCAACACACAACGGATGTACTCGAATCTGTGGGTGTGCAACGCAGCCTGGAAAAAATGAGGCAAGCCGACTTGGTGATTTATTTGTTTGACGTAAATGAGATGACTCCAAATGAGCTGTTAGCGATAAAAGACGATTTCACAACTCAACAGACCAGGTATTTATTGGTGGCAAACAAAGTAGACATTGCCGGAGAAAATTCCGCACGGAACAAATTCAAAGATGTCCCCGATGTGATTTTTATTTCAGCCATCCGGCAGAACACCGAGAATTTGAAACAAAGAATGACGGATGTTGTGCTAGAAGGAAAAGTTCAAACTGAAAGTACTATTGTTACGAATGCAAGACACTTCCATGCGTTACAACAACTGCGTGCTGCTTTGCAAGATGTTCGTAAAGGTTTGCAGGATAATATCCCAGGCGACCTGGTCGCTTTGGACATTCGACGTTGCCTGCACTATCTGGGAGAGATAACTGGTGAGATCACGAATGAGGACCAGCTTGACTATATTTTTTCAAAGTTTTGTATCGGAAAGTAACTTATTTATCACTTGCTTGCAAATGTTTGCTGGTACTGCATTTTACAAAACCCGTCTTTCAAATTTGTTGCCTTTTTTGTCCACGGATCTAGCCTTTTGAAGTTCTAATGACTTCTTAATTTGAGCGGTTTCTTTTTTCAGTAATTTATGTTGTTTAAGAAGTTGATTCATGCACACCCTAGTCCCCCGTTTTTACGGGGGCTTTTCATTCTCAATGATCTCTGCGAGAATAGTGATATCGTCGCCCGTGAGTATTGTTTTCGGATTTAAATATGCATTCCATTTACCCTGTTGGTAAACCATTTGCCCCTGGTGGAAATTGTCGATTGAAATATAAACTATGCCATTCGCACCTGTAGGCCAGGAGATTTCAATGTATTTTGTTTGGTTGCCAAATGTTGCGTCAAATTCAATAGTAGGGCTTTCAGAATGGTCCGCCCTGATCGGTCCAGTATTTGAAATGCATTTTGTATCACCTAACTATTATTGAAAGTAAATTTCATACCTTAAAATCCACCAAAACCTTGTTTTATATCAACTATTAGGTTACTGGTTGTCTGGAAGAATAACTTTTTGTCCCGGCGCAGAAACAACTGAAGGCTTCCGATTTCAAAGTATTACTTAGGATTATAAAACTGCAGTTTGGTTTCTTAGCGAGCCAATTGAGGCCGTGCTTAGATATGAAAGGGAGACCCCGCTTGGCATGTCAATTGCGCTTCATAATAAAAGATTATTATGCCAGAGAAAAAAACGATTAAACGAGCACAACGTGCAAAACGACAAGGCAAATCACCAACTACACAGGCTGGTGAATTTGTGCATGAGGAAATAAAAAAAATCCGAAAAGGAAAGCATGGCGCAAGATCAGCAAAACAGGCTATTGCCATTGGTTTATCAGAGGCAAGGAGAGCTGGTGTTAAACTGAAACCGCCAAAAAAAGGAAAAACGTCTGAGAAAACACGTCGGAGTGCAGAACAAGCATACAAAAAAGGACAGCGACATGAACCGGTTTCTAAAACCCGTTCCCGTGCAAGAGAGCAGGCTTTGAAACGTGAACCTACTTCGTCAGCATCTCATACTGCGCTTTCCCGCCAGGCACATGAGGCAGCTATGGAGCGAACAGCTTCAGAACGTTCAGCTTCTGCAAGAAAAGCCGCAGAGACAGAAGGACCCCGTGGGCGTTCAAGAGCTGCAACAAAATCTGCTCGTACCAGAAACAAATAGAAGATAATAAGATTGCTATCCCAGCAAAAATCACGTTTCTTTTACTTGTAGTCCTCGGTAAAGGAAAAAGCCAAGTAAAATAGGTGCCCAAAATGAGAGTGCACGATATAACAGAGTTACTACTACTGCTGTTCCCAGGTTTATTCCCATTCGTGAAAAGAAAAAAGTCATGCTACCCTCATAAAGAATAAGTGCACCTGGCAAAAAAGGCAGGAGTGAAACAATTTTTGTCAAAATAAATCCCGTAGCTACCTGCAAAATAGTTACTGTAATACCCAAGCCCTTGAAAAGAGAAAAGATTGTAAAAGTATCACCCATGAAGATACAAACCTGTAAAATTGCAGCGATTAATGTCCCTGTTTTATTTTGCAGGAAGAAACGCCAGGGACTTTTGATATTATCAAGTGAAATATTGCCTGGAAAAGGTTTTTGCAACCACGATAGAAGTTTATTAAAAAAGCTTGCTGATTTCATTTTTTTATAAAGTAAACTGATTGTGTGCCTTCTTCCCAGAAGCCCTATTGCCAGCCCAAACAAGAGGTAAACAAGAAACCCGCAGCCAAGAATGATAAAGAAAAAGCAGGGTATTTTGAAAACGAAAAAACTAAGCGTAGCAAGAAAAATAATGATAATCTGCATAGCAGCATAGAAGGTTAACAGCTCAATAAAAATTAAAGAAAGGATATCATCCACAGCAACCTTTCGTTTCCTTAAAAAATTAAAGAAGAAAGTGTTGCCACTAATACCAGCACTTGGTACAGTTTGGTTAAAAAATAAGGTTATTATGCTTGCCTGAAATAATGTCCAGATAGAAAGCCTGAGCTTTATATTAAAGAGCCTAAGCAACTTGCGATAAATAATTGCACCCCCCAAATAAGTACCCGCTTGACTTAGAACCGCTAGTCCCAGCCAGTAAGTATTTACCTTTCCGAATAGTTTGATATCCTTTTTTATCTCAGTAAAATAGTAAGCAGCAAAAATGAAAAAGGCCACAGAAATCAGATAGAAGAATATTTTTGATCTGGAGAATAATCTTCCTTTTTTATCTTTCGTCATTTGTAGGAAATTCCCTTTGTGTTTTATTTCCAGATATCAAAACTTAGGCTGAATTTTTTTTCCTCCAGTAATTTTCGCCAGTTTGTAAACAGAAATAAGCAAATAACCAGCATGCCAATAATTGTTCCCAGCAAACTTTTCCACGACAAAAGACCGTGAATAATGCTCGTAACATTTTTGGCAACATAATCACCAGTTACAACCATAATGGTATCGCTAATAAACTTGCCAACAAAAAACGCCGGAATAATATACAGGGTTTTTATTCTTGCAATGCCTGCAGCGGTAAAAAGAGGAGTTGAAGGTAGCGGCATAAGTGTATAAAGGAAAACAAAAAGCTGAACCCTCCATCCCCTGTTTTCAAGTTTTTTGCCAATGAACAATAAATCTTCATTTTTTCGAGGCTTGATAAAACGATCAGAAAGACGATGGATATAGCTACTGTACACGTATCTTCCTATTGCAGAACCAGGTACCCCGATAATTAAAACAAGCCAGATATTTAATCGAAATTTTATTTGGAAGAAAACCATTACAGTCCAAGCAGGCGGGCCAATGAAAGGAACAATATCAACGATAAGCGAACCAATAAAAACTAAAAAGTAGATAAGAACATTCATTCCTAAGTTCAAGTAATAAGTGCAATGGTAATTGTATAAATTAATAAGGAATCTTCCACCGAGTTGTATCGCTGAAGATGCTCCCCTTATTCACAATTACCTTGTATAATAAAGATAAATCATTTGCGCATCTTGAGAAGAAGAGCGTATAAAAATCGAAGCTCCTAGAATTTAAAGACATAAAGCTTGTCATTAGCAAGAAGATTGATCGCGGGTTATTTCAAAGTTATTTTTATGCGGCAATCTTCTTTCGGCCTCTACAGGGGCTCGGTCATCAAATAAAAATTCACTAATCTCTTTCAGTCATAGCTTGTTTTCGTTGCTGCTCACCTTCTATTTCTTCTTTTACCATTTCCCTATTTTCTTTTGCCTTTATAGGATCTTTAAAAGGATTCAAATGTTTTTGCCGTCCTGTCTTTGCGGTTTGATTTTTTTGTTCCTTTCCTTTATTTTTTTTGTTTTTCATAAACATGATTTTAAAACATTTTTATGCTGCTTTGCCTCTTTCATTTAATTCTTTCAAAAGGGTTACCACTTCTTCATCAGAAGTCTGACTAAAATCCTCGTAAAATCTTCCTACTCCATAAAACGGATTCGGAATAAAGAGGCAAATAAAATCATCGACTTCTTTTTTTATCCTTGCTGCTGCTTGCATTGATGCGACGGGTACAGCTACAACCAATTTTTTTGGTTCTTTACTGCGTAGCATTTTAAGTGTCGTCAGGATTGTTCTGCCTGTTGCGACACCATCATCAACAACGATCACAATTTTATTTTTAAGAATGGCGGGTTCACGACCTCCCATAAATTTTCTGTACCGATCTATCAATTCCTGCCTTAGTCGCTTGGTTTGTTGTTGAATATATTCCTTTGGAATCTGATAAGCCTCCTCTATAATAATACTTTCAATACCCACAGCTCCAATTGCAAATTCTTCATTTGCAGGATGACCCAGTTTTTTTGTCATTAGCAGATCTAATCCAAAACCAAGATGCTTGGCTAAGTAATAACCAATAGGTACACCGCCACGAGGCACAGCCAGGATGACGCCGTCCTCATTTTTATATTTTTCCAGCCTCGTGGCCAGTTGCATAGCAGCGTCATATCTGTTAATAAAATACATCAGCATGATTTAATGAATTTCTTTTTGTTTGATAATTTGAGGTTGAACTAAGTTCTCCATGAACCAATTCAGGGCCAATCGAGCGACTTCCTCCAACTTTCCGGATTCTTCAAATAAATGTGAAGCACCTTGTATAATGCGCATGTGCTTTTTACAAACGAGAATATCATAAGCCAATTGATTTAGTTGAATGACCGGAGTATCCAAAGAACCAACGATCAATAATGTGGCTGCCCAAACTTGTGGCAAAACATCTCTTGCTAAATCGGGCCTCCCTCCCCGGCTTACAACAGCAGTAATTTGATCTTTAAGAAGGACTGCTGCATTTAATGCAGAAGCTGCCCCAGTACTGGCGCCAAAATATCCGACCGGCAAATCCATCAATTCTTTCCGCTGAATGGCCCAGCCAGTAACCATTACCAGTCGCTTGCTTAGCAGTGAAATATTGAAGCGATTATCATAATTCATATCCTCTTGTCTTGTGAGCAGGTCGGCAAGAAGTGTGGCAATTCCGTGTTTGTTAAGCACATCAGCAATATAATTATTTCTTGGACTGAACCTACTGCTACCACTTCCGTGCGAAAAAATCACCAAAGCCCTTACATTTTCCGGTATAACCAGATTGGCTCCCACGGCGAAATGGTTAATTGGAATTTCTATTTCTTCTTTACGCATAATTCTGATCTATTGTTTTAGCGCACAAGTATCTTACCAGTTTAGAAGTAAAGAAGATTCAACTAACCCTTATGCCAGCGGACAAAATTCATTAAAAGCGCCATCAATTGGACTAAGTTTTGCTTCCAATTATTAGAAGATTTATTAATTCAAATAAATAAATAGATAAATGGTTTTTACTGATCCTCCCTAAAAAATCATTACCACTTACTGACACAAAACCGACAGCAGGAAAATTTTTTCGAAGCGATAATGTAAAGGAGAAGCCTGGTTTTATCCAAGCTTCACGGTTCTCTTCTTTCCCTTCGCTGGCATTGTCCAGATCAAGTAGCTGTGGGTATAATCTCAGGTTCCTTTCGGAAGCACCCCAGAGGAGAGAACAAACAATTAGCTCAAAAAACTATGCCCAGAGCAAATTTTGAGCAAAAAGTATTTCACATTTCAAAAAATTATCTTTTTAATAAGAGTGCAGAAATTTTTCTCGGTCTTAAATCTTACAGCTTGTTTGTTTTATTCATAACAGCATTATTCTAAAAACATTATTTTTTTGGCGGTCTGCGATCCTCTTTTTTCTCTCATCAACAATCATGAGAATAATGCCCGCTGCCACTGCTATGGCGCCAGCATAATAAGGCCAGGTAATCATTTTGGGTTCTTTCTTTGTGATTTCTATTGAGTTTGTATCAACCACTGTTTCCTTTTTATTGTGTTCAACGCTTCTTTGTACAAGCATCACGATTCCGATTACCATTAATATAAATCCAATGACTTTCATTAACAACCTTCTTACGGAAAAGAATTAGGAGAAAAGTTTTTCTTTCTATTGGTTATCATTTTTTGAATTAATTCTACCTCGTTCGTGCAACTTTGTATGGTGGCCTCATCAGCTTTCCCGTGAATGGCTTCCAATAGTGATTGCGTTTTAATTACTAACAAGTCACAAAGGTCAATAAGTGACATTTTTGAATAACCTTCCTTAGGCATCGAATCATAATTAAGACGACTTGGAATTTACGATAAACAATTTATATGCCTTCTTGAGAATATCTGGAAGGGTTTTTGAAATATACGATGAGAAAAAGCAACTCTGTGACTCTATATTATATTTCAGTTGGATTGGAAGATCAAGGGCCATTTAGTCTTGAGCAGCTGAAAGTTTTACATGTTGAAAGAGATTCGTTTATCTGGCATGAGGGCTTAGAAGAATGGACAACGGCTGAAAATATTCCTGAGTTAAATGAAGTGATTATCAACACTACTCTGCATGAATTAACATCCTAAGACAGATTCATTTACCTGCCATTAAACTTTACATAAATTCCAAGCTCCCCGATAAAAACAACATCGTCAAAACGAATGTTCAGATAGTCTCTGCCTACGTAGGTATGAACCATAAAGCCTACTTCATTAGTTACTGATGGCATGTAGGTAAGATAACTATGCCACCCGAGCCTGTATTTATTATTTCCCAGGAAATTTGATAGATCACCTAATATGTATTCAAATTCTGTTCTGAAACCTACTTGCCTTCTTTTTTCAATCCTTACTGTATCAATTTCAGGAGTTGCACGGTTTTTATAATTAACAGCGAAAAGCTTTGGCTTTCTTGTCCATTGAAATTGGAGGAGAAGGCGACTATCACCATAATATTGCTTTAGTTCTTTACTGCGGGAAAGAGGCCCGCCGATATCAATTTCTCTTTGGTAACCCA
>VBAU01000251.1:20805-21078 GCA_005883855.1 Bacteroidota bacterium | reverse complement strand
TTTGGTGTAGGATTTAAATATGCGGTCAACGACAAATTCAATATTGGCTTAGAGATCACTCATCGATTTACCAACACGGATTATCTTGACGACGTAAGTAAGACGTATGTTGACCCGGCCGTGTTTCCGCCCATCCCACCGGCCGTCGACAACTCCACGAATCCCGCCTATTTGCTAAGTGATCGCTCATATGAACTGGGCCAGCGAATTGGAATTAAAGGGCGCCAGCGCGGAGTGGATACGAATAAAGACCAGTTCGTGACTGCTATGTTG
>VBAU01000251.1:19623-20782 GCA_005883855.1 Bacteroidota bacterium | reverse complement strand
TGTCCATCGGCCTATTGATATTGATATGCCGTTGGGTCTTTCTTTTTTGCCATTTTCTTTGCTTTGATTTTCGGCCTTAATCCCGGTAATCTCAATACCTTTACTGCGCTCGCAACAACTGATGTCGCAACTATTAGAAAAACTTGATCGAAAGCAGCTACCCCGCCATATAGCCATCATTATGGACGGAAATGGACGCTGGGCAAAGGAACAGGGTCATGATCGCCTTTTCGGACATTTTCATGGTGTCGAAAGCGTCCGCAACATTGTGGAGGGTTGTGCCGAACTTGGGATAGAATATCTCACCCTCTATGCATTCTCGACTGAAAATTGGGATCGGCCCGAGTATGAAGTTGTTGGCCTGATGGAACTATTGGTCAACACTATCCGCGATGAAATAGAAAACCTTCACAAGAATAATATCAAGCTCCACGTCATCGGCGATATGAACATGCTGCCGGATTACGCAAGAAATGAGCTTAGCGAAGCTCTTGTATACACAAAAAACAATACTGGCCTCAACCTAATAATGGCATTGAGCTACAGTGGTCGTTGGGAACTTCTGAATGCGGTCAAAAATATCGCTTATGAAGTGAAGCAGGGGCGGCTTAAGGTTGAAGAAATTGACCAGGCTACGCTCCAGCAGTTTTTATGCACGAGCAACTTTCCTGATCCTGAACTGATGATTCGCACAAGCGGAGAATTCCGCATCAGCAATTTTTTATTATATCAATTGGCATATGCCGAACTGTACTTTACCAACGTTCGCTGGCCCGATTTTAGGAAGGAAAATTTATATGAGGCCATCTTTGACTATCAGAACCGCGAAAGAAGATTTGGTAAGACCAGTGAGCAAATCGAATCAGTCGTTAAATAGGTGTTATAACTCGAAGATTTCTGCCAGCTTTTCTTTAACAAAACACTTTCAATATTTCCCGTTAATTTGCCACCAAATCCTAAGTTTTGCCCTATAAACAACAACACATTGACTGTTTCCGGGAAATGCCTGATGGACTAATTCGGGAATGATTGAATCTTAAACCATGCTACGACTTTTATTGAGAACAACTATTTTCTTTTCTCTCGTCCTTTTTTCTGTATCCGCTTTGCATGCACAGGAAGATACTTCCAAACCGACCTCGGTTGATCCCAACCTTTT
>VBAU01000251.1:18942-19591 GCA_005883855.1 Bacteroidota bacterium | reverse complement strand
AGAATACACCATTGCGGGCATCACGCTTATCGGCATACACTATTTGGATACTTCGATTGTCCTTTCTATCGCCAACATCCAGGTCGGCGATAAAGTGCTGTATCCAGGAGGTGATCTGTTTTCAAAAGCCATTCAAAGTTTATGGAGGCAAAAACTTTTTTCAGATATCCAGATTTATATTGTCAAGGTACAAGCCGATAATGTGTGGATCGAGATCAACGTAACAGAAAGGCCCCGCCTCGGCAATTTCAAATTTGAAGGCGCTAAAAAGAGCGAAGTAGATGAACTGCAGGGAAAGGTGGGCCTAGTAAAACAAACGATCATTACCGAAAACATGAAGCGACGGGCCATAGAAGTTATCACCAAATATTACGCTGATAAAGGCTATAAGAACATTACGGTGAACATCACTTCCGAAAAAGATCCGTCGTTTATAAACTCTGAAAGCTTGACCTTGCATATAGACAAAGGCAAGAAAGCACGTATTGATAATATCTTCTTTGCCGGAAACGAAAACGTGTCATCGGCAAAATTGAAAAAACAAATGAAGGGAACGAAGGAAAAAACGAGGCTTACGTTGTTCCCTGCTAAAGATAAAGACCCTTACGGAATAGATACTGCGGAAAAATTTAACGAGTACATTAAGGAC
>VBAU01000251.1:10373-18856 GCA_005883855.1 Bacteroidota bacterium | reverse complement strand
CAAATTATTTAGCTCTGCAAAATTGGACATGAAAAAGTTTGGCGAGGATATGGAAAAAGTGGTCACTTATTATAACTCTCTTGGTTATCGTGATGCTCAGGTTATAGACACGGCAATTATTTACAACCCGACAAATGGAGATATCAATGTCGGTCTAAAGGTGGTCGAAGGACACAAATATTATTTTGGGAACATTTCATGGAAAGGAAATGCTAAATATCCCGATTCATTGTTGACGTTGATCCTTGGCATCCATAAGGGCGACGTCTACGATATCGGAGCACTAAATAAGAAATTGGGAACGCAGTTATCCCCTGAAGGAGGCGACATAAGCAGCCTTTACCAGGATGATGGTTACTTGTTTTTCCGCGTTGACCCCGTTGAAAGCGCTGTCTACAACGATACCATCGATTATGAAATAAGGATTGTTGAAGGACCGCAAGCCAGGATAAAAAATGTCACCATCGCGGGAAATGAAAAAACAAAAGACTATGTTGTCCGGCGCGAGCTTCGCACGGTTCCGGGTGATACGTTCGGTTCGAGAGCTATCAAACCTCCAGTATTTTAACCAGGAGAAGATAAACCCTGGTATCGTGCCTAATCCGGACGATGGAACAGTGGACATCAACTGGAATCTCGAAGAAAAATCGTCAGACCAGTTGGAACTTTCCGCAGGTTGGGGAGGTGGAATTGGATTGACTGGTACGGTGGGTGTTTCTGTCAATAATTTTTCAATCAAAAATATTTTTCACAAAGAGGCGTGGGATCCTTTGCCGCAAGGCGACGGACAAAAATTGAGCCTCCGATACCAGTCGAACGGCAGAGCATTTAACTCCTATAACGTTTCATTTACCGAGCCCTGGTTAGGAGGCAAAAGAAGAAATTCTTTCACCGTTTCATTTTACCACAGCAAATTTTCCAATGCCTTTAACCCCTATACCGGCTTGCCGGATAAGACGAGATCGGACAGCCAGTGGATGAAGAACACCGGACTTACATTTTCACTTGCCAAGCAATTGAAATGGCCTGATGATTATTTCAGCCTCATCTATTCTCTGAGTTTTGCGCAATATAACATGCACAATTATCCCATATTCCCGGGAATGGATAGTGGAATTGCAACCAATGTCAGCCTAAAGATCGCACTACAACGCTCATCCGTTTTTGACCCGATCTTTCCGAGAAGCGGTTCGAACATAATAGCGAGTGTACAACTTACTCCGCCGTATTCTTTATTCGACCCGAATCTTATTTACTCGACTAATCCTTATACAAAGCCGGAATATCACAAATGGCGCTTTAATGCGGAGTGGTATGTGCCAATTGGCAAGGCCATGGGTGCAGATAAGAACAGGCAGTTTGTATTAAAGCTGGCGGCAAAATATGGGTTCATGGGTCGATACAACAAAAAGCTCGACTTTTCACCTTTTGAACGGTTCCAACTTGGAGACGCGGGCTTGACAAATAACTATGGGCTTTTGGGATACGAGATTATCGCACATCGTGGTTATCCTGTTTACCAAAGTTCTGACCCAACAGTAAATCCTGATCAAAGCAGTGCTACGCAATTCTTTACCATCTTTAATAAATACCAGCTGGAGTTACGCTATCCTTTGGTTACGAATCCCAGCAGTACGATTTATGGTCTTACGTTTTTTGAAGCGGCAAATGGATGGTACAGCTTTAAGGACTATAATCCTTTCCGTCTCCGCAGAAGTGTTGGCGTAGGTATGCGTTTCTTCCTGCCTATGTTTGGCTTACTTGGCTTTGATTATGGAGTCGGTATCGATCGGTTAGGACCTAACACTAAGCTTAAGGATGCTTCACGCTTTACCTTTATGCTCGGATATGAACCGGAATAAAAAGGGCATATTCGCCAAACGAAGTAATTTTTCCTTTAAATAAATCTATTCAATTACAAAAAAGGGACATCATGAAAAAAGTTTTCTTGCTTACTTGTCTTTTGGGCCTGGGCATCCTGGCATTTTCTCAAAAATACGCCATCATTGATACGAGATATATTCTAGATAAGATGACCGACTATAAGGCTGCGCAAGCCAAGCTGGATGATATTGCGGCAGGTTGGCAAAAAGATATTGACAGCATGCAAACTCAGCTCAACAGGATGTACAAGGACTATGATGCTGAGCAGGTGATGTTGAGCGACGAGCTACGCAAAAAAAGAGAAGACCAGCTTTTTTTAAAAGAAAAAGATCTGCGAGATCTTCAACGCAAGCATTTTGGTTTTGAAGGTGATTTGTTTAAGAAGAGGCAGGAGTTGATAAAACCTGTTCAGGACAAAGTATACAATGCTGTTCAGAGAATTGCTTCCCAGCGCGGATATGACTTTATCCTTGATAAAAGTGAGGGAATTACCGTTATCTTTGCCGACCCAAAACTGGATAAAAGTGATGATGTTCTTAGAGAGTTGGGCGTCAAGCAATAAAATATTTGGTTTGCGGGCAACCAATCACAGTCAAAAACAATCTTTAAAAACAAGCACGGCCGCCATTAGCGGAGCTGCCATAATTCTCAAAAATTAAATCATGAAAAAAATTATTTCGCTTTGCGTTGTATGCGCATTGTTGGCTACGGGTAAATCTACCTATGCACAAACCAAAATGGCATACATGAGTATCGAGCAGATGGTGAGTATCATGCCCGAAGCCGCCAGAATAGATACTATGCTCCAGAAATATCAGGCCGACTCATTAAATCAAACCTTGAATACTATTGTAGCGGAATACCAGTATAAAGACAGCATACTTACCAAAACAGACACGACAAAAACACCCAAATCAGTTTTGAATCAACTGAGAACGGACGTCAATGTGCTGGCGTATCAAATTCAGAACTGGCAGTCTCTTGCCGGGCAAGCTTACCAGGCAAAACAAGATCAATTGTTGGCGCCGATCTACAATAAAGTGGGAACAGCATTGCGTACCGTTGCCAAAGAAAAGGGATATGCATACGTACTCAATAAAGATGTGTTTCTTGTAGCCCCCGATGGCGATGATCTCTTACCTGCTGTGGCAGCCAAGTTGGGAGTAAAGGTTCCCACCGGACTGAACCTGCAACCGCAGAAGCCAGGAGCTAGACCAAATCAATAAAAAGAAATTACTTACTATAATGAACCCCGACAATTGTCGGGGCTTTTATTTTTTAAACCGCTTCTGAGCTGATTTTCTTCGCCTGTTTCTTTCTTTCTTCTTCATCTAAGATCACCTTCCTCATCCGAATAAAGTTAGGAGTCACTTCAATACATTCATCCTGCTGAATATACTCCATACATTCTTCAAGAGTCATTACATGCTTGGGTGCAATACTGGTTGCAGCATCGCTTCCACTCGCTCGCATATTGCTAAGCTTCTTCCCTTCGTTAGGTTGCACAACCAGATCGCCCGGTTTATTATTTTCGCCAATGACCATTCCTTTGTAAACTTCTTCACCTGGGTCTACAAAGAACATCCCACGGTCCTGGAGCTTATCAAGTGAGTACGCTGTCGTGGTGCCCGCTTCCTTAGCAATCAACACGCCGTTATTTCTTCCGGGAATAGGACCTTTCCATGGCTTATACTCGCTGAACCGATGATTCATTACCGCCTCACCTGCAGTATTGGTCAACATTTGCGTGCGCAGCCCCACGAGTCCCCGCGACGGAATCTCAAATTCGAGATGTTGCATTTCGCCCTTGGTGTCCATCACGTGTAACTCACCCTTCCGCCTCGTAACAAGATCAATTACCTTGCTTGCAAATTCCTGCGGCACATCTACAACAAGCGTTTCATAAGGCTCACATTTTTTACCGTTGATATCTTTTACCAACACCTGCGGCTGACCTACGGTTAACTCATATCCCTCGCGGCGCATGGTCTCAATCAAAATTCCCAAATGCAAAATGCCACGACCATACACAATGAAACTATCGGCGTTACCAGCATCCTCCACTCGCAGGGCAAGATTCTTCTCTGTTTCTTTCATCAAGCGATCTCGTATGTGTCGCGAGGTCACAAACTTCCCATCCTTTCCATAAAATGGCGAGTTATTGATGCCGAACATCATACTCATTGTTGGTTCATCAACGCTAATTGTGGGCAGGCCTTCTGGATTCTCAAAATCCGCAATGGTGTCGCCGATATTAAAATCTTCTATGCCAACAACAGCACAAAGGTCACCGGCTGTCACTTCTGCTACTTTCTTTTTACCCATTCCTTCAAACACATAGATTTCCCTGGCTCTTGTTTTTTTAATTGCACCGTCTGCCTGAACCAAAGAAATGGGTTGACCTTCTTTAATAGAGCCGCGACTCACTTTGCCGATAGCAATGCGGCCCAGGTAAGAAGAGTAATCCAGTGAAGTGATCTGCAATTGCAAAGTGCCTTCACTTACTTTAGGGGCGGGTACATATTTTAAGATGCCGTCGAGTAGTGGCGTGATATCCTCACTTGGTGTGAGCGAGTCATTAAACCAGCCATGTTTTCCAGAACCATAAAAGGTGGGAAAATTTAATTGTTCTTCTGTGGCATCGAGGTTGAAGAACAGATCGAACACGGCGTCATGTACCTCGTCGGGACGACAGTTCGGCTTGTCAACTTTGTTAATGACAACGATCGGATGCAAATTAAGATGTAATGCTTTTTGCAATACGAATCTTGTCTGCGGCATCGGTCCTTCAAAGGCATCTACGAGTAAGAGCACGCCGTCGGCCATCTTTAGCACTCTTTCCACTTCACCCCCAAAATCCGCGTGTCCAGGAGTGTCAATCACATTTATTTTAACGTCTTTGTACTGTACAGCAGCGTTTTTACTGAAAATCGTAATGCCACGCTCACGCTCCAATTCATTACTGTCCATGATCAATTCACCTGTATCCTGGTTATCGCGAAATACGTGGGTTTGATGCAGTATTTTATCAACCAGCGTGGTTTTTCCGTGGTCAACGTGAGCAATGATCGCTATGTTCCTTATTGCGTTTTCTTCAACGCTCATATAAAAAATAAAAGCCCTTTTATTCCCGTCAAGGAAGAGGCTTTAAAACGAGCGGCGAAGGTACGCGAATAATGAACAAGGAACAAGGAATATGAATAATGAACAAGGAGCAAGTAACAAGGAATGATGAGTGAAGAGCGGGTACCAACTTCATAATTCGAAATTCGGTGTTCCTTCTTCGATATTCGTCAGACTCTTACGTAAATTCTTCTCTTATCCAAAACGTACCCGATGAACCAGCAGAATAACATAAAACTGACGGCAAAAAGAAACGAACCGAAGTACATGCCTGCATGGGCAAAAATATTTTCGAACAGCCACGAATGAAGAGGCTGATCGTAAGGTCCGATACGGATGAACCAAAGCAACGTTGCCCCCAGCTCTGATAACAAATAAATGAACAAGGGATTTTTTCCAAACACTTCAAAAAAATAAGTCCCCCGACGACGTTGTGAAAAGTCGATCACGTAAGTCAGTCCACCGAGTATGAGACAATCAATGCCCACTGTTAACAAAACAAAACTTCCTGTCCATAATTTTTTATTAACTGGGAAAAACCAATCCCAGCACAGTGCCAGCAATACTGCTAAAGATCCGGCGAGGAGCAACTTGGCGAGTCCCTCGTAGGTTCTACCTCTTTCCTGCACCCATCTTCCTGCGAAATAGCCAAATGTTACGTTTGCAATGGCCGGTAAAGTGCTCAATACACCTTCTGGCTCAAATGCCACTCCCTCCCCATGATACATATGGGTGGGACCGAATAACCATAGATCTAATTTTGTCCCCGCATTGGTTAGCATGTTGTATGGATCGTGGTAATCGCCGAAAAGCAACAATATTCCCCAGTAAATAACCAGAAAATACCATGAAAGCTGCGCTACTGTTGTTGGCTTTAGATAGCGTATCATGAGGGCCGCAATAAAATATCCCAGTGCAATTCTTTGGAGCACTCCCATAACCCGCGTATGTGAAAAAGGGTTGCCTACAAGCTGATGTTGTTCATTCCAGTGGACAAACGGGAACCAGTACATCAAATAACCCAGTAAGAAAATGATCAACGCTCTTTTGAATATCTTCCAATTTACCTGCGCATTAGGTAGCCCTTCCCACTTTCTCATGGCAAAGCTCATTGCATTTCCAACCACAAACATGAAAGTAGGGAACACGAGGTCCGTGGGCGTAAATCCATTCCAATGTGCATGCAACAGTGGCGGGTAACTTGTGGCACCGTTGCCAGGAGTATTTACGATGATCATAAAACAGATCGTCATCCCGCGCAGCACATCAAGCGCAAGAAATCGTTGAGGAGAATTCATAAGCAGTTAATATTGTCTCAATATAAAGTTTTTCCCGGATCAATAAAGCGCGCCTCACCTGACGTTCCCAACAGTCGGCCAAACTGTGCCAAAAAAACCTGGCGTTCTTTGCGCTCTTAGCGTCCAAAGGCGTGACGCAGAGAGCCCGAAGAAGCGGAGAGAACGCGGAGCAAGTCGTTAATGCAGGCTATTCAAAATATCTTGCGTATTATTTGAACAATTGCAGTTAGGACAAGGCTAAGCAGAATCATCGTAGTAATAGGGAAATAAAATTTGAAGCTTTCTTTTTCAATTCTGATATCACCCGGCAGCCGGCCGATCCAATTTAATTTATCGTGAAAAAAGTAAATGACCACGCCGAGAAAAATGATCATCATGCCGGCAATGATAATGTACTTGCCAAGGTCGCTGTTCATATTACAAAAATAATTTTTTAAGTATTCACCAAGGCGCGATTAACCGATATTAAAAACCGTTTATCGATAATTACTCCTCTTTGAGCTATTTAAATGAAAAAATCAATACAGGCAACATAAATTGCCTTACAAAACAAACCCATGCAAACCTTAGCTAACAAAATAACTGTCTATACCGGTATTGAAGAAGAAAAGGCAAAGGCGGCCCTGCTGATTATCGCCGCTCATGTAAAAGAAAAGTACCCGATCCTCAGAGGTTACGCAGATTTGATGCTCGACATAAAAGAACTTTCGTTAGAAAAAGACGGAATTGTTATAAATAAATTTGACGTTAACTAGGCGAAAGCGTTCATCTTCTTTTTTGACTCCCGCACATTTGTTATCTTCCCATCGGGCGGAGTTACCCACGATTTTCTCCTAAACTGATTGCTATGCTACGTGCAAGAATCGCAGGTATCGGCATGTATGTGCCAAAAAATGTTGTTACGAACAATGATCTCGCTCGCGTAATGGACACAAGCGATGAGTGGATACAGGAACGTACGGGCATCAAGGAAAGGCGTTACGCAACCCCTTTTGAAGATACTACTACTACAATGGGTGTGGAAGCAGCCAGGGTCGCAATGGAACGGGCCGGGGTGGCCGCAAATGACATTGATTTTATTATTTTTTCGACGATCAGTCCTGATTATTATTTCCCGGGCTGTGGCGTGCTGGCCCAACGCGCTTTAGGCATAACTGAAATCGGCGCATTGGATATTCGCAATCAATGCAGCGGTTTTATTTACGCATTGAGTGTGGCGGATCAATTTATTAAAACCGGGATGTATAAAAATATTTTGCTGATGGCCTCAGAAACACACTCCTACGGACTTGACTTTTCAAACAGGGGCAGAAACGTCTCAGTGATATTTGGGGATGGCGCCGGCGCGGTTGTATTGCAACCAATAATAAGTGACGGTTCGCCAGGCTCAGCATCCCGAGGCATTTTGAGCACGCACTTGCACAGCGATGGCAGCCAGGCAGAAATACTGTCCATGATCAATCCAGGGTTTCACGTTGGAAAATTTGTTCCCGAGAAAAAACCTGCAAAACCTGATCAGCCGTACGGTGGTCTGTTTATTACGAAAGAGCTTCTTGAGAAAGAAGATATTTACCCGTTCATGGACGGACAGTCTGTTTTTAAAAAAGCAATTGTAAAATTTCCTGAAGTAATATTAGAAGCGCTGAAAGCTAATAATCTCCAGGTCTCAGACATCAATCTGGTGATCCCTCACCAGGCGAATTTGCGAATTAGCCAGATGATGCAGCATCAATTGAAATTGCGCAATGACCAGGTATATAATAACATTCAAAAATATGGAAACACCACTGCCGCCTCCATTCCCATTGCGCTTTGTGAAGCCTGGGAAAATGGAAAAGTAAAAGACAATGATCTTATCTGTCTTGCTGCCTTTGGCAGCGGATTCACGTGGGCCAGCGCCTTAATGAGGTGGTAATTCGTTTCAAATCGTTTTGCTTGTAATTCGTGAGCGCAGAGTACATTTATAAATTTTTTGAATGAGAAGTTGAAATGCCTCGCCACATCATTTATATTATTAATCCTATCTCAGGTACGCGACTAAAATCAGGTCTGCAAAAACTTATTGAAGAGAGAACCCGTCAGAAAAAAATCTCTTTCCACATTTTCCCCTCTGTTGAAAGCGGTGATTACTCGTTTTTAACTTCGATTATCCGAGAAGAAAAAGTAACGGACGTAGTG
>VBAU01000251.1:3499-10357 GCA_005883855.1 Bacteroidota bacterium | reverse complement strand
CGGCGGAGATGGAACGCTGAGCCAGGTAGTGGGCAGCCTCATGAATGAAAACTTGAATTTTGGAGTGATCCCATGTGGTTCGGGGAATGGACTAGCATTGGCAGCAGGAATTCCAAAGGACCCTTTGAAAGCCCTGGAAATAATCTTTAACAGCAAGGCAAAAGCAATTGATGGATTTCTTACTAACGGACATTTCTCTTGTATGCTTACCGGCGTTGGCTTCGATGCAAAGGTGGCTCTTGAATTTTCGAAAAAAACGAAGCGCGGTCTGCGAACATATGCTGTCCTGGTAAGCAAGAATTTTTTCTCTGCAAAGCCTTATCATTTTACCATTGAAAGCGACGAACTTAAATTTTCCACCGAAGCTTTTTTCATAAGCATCGCCAACAGCAACCAGTTCGGAAACAATTTCACCATTGCACCGAAGGCTCTCTTAGCGGATGGCTTGCTGGATGTGGTGATTGTAAAAAAAACAGCAAAACCCTTGTTGCTGTACAACCTGATAAAACAAATTCTTGCCGGGAAATTGCAAAAGATGGAAAGCTCTTTAAACCTCCCAGTTATTTATTTCCAAACAAAACAACTTTCGATTGAAAATAACAGCCTCGCTCCCATACACATTGACGGCGATCCGGCAGAAACCCCTGAGAAATTGAAAATAAAGATTGTTCCGAAATGCTTTCGGCTCATTCAGCCTTAGCCAGGTTCACTGAATCTTTTTGCGTGAAGAATTTTTGAACTTGCTGCAAAGACGTCTTATTGTAATCAGAGTTTAATGCAAAAGCAATATTTGTTTTCTCACTTTGGGTAAGATGAAAATTCAAAGCCGCCTTGCTCTCTTCTTTATCCGGAACATACTGCAGGCTTACCTTATAGAAGTTGTAGGATAGATTTTTGTCGTAGTAGCTCAGCATGTCATTTTGAAAATACTCCATCATCTTGTACCAATTATGTTGGAGCAGAAAAAATGGTTTGGTGACATGATCGCTCATATTATCTGAGTAATACGGATTCTCCCAGCCGCCCGCTTCCCTGTCGCGTAATTGGATCATCAATACACCCCTTGTATTTTGTTTGATCCAATCATCAAAATTCTCCAGGAACCGTAGCGCAGTTTCCTGTCCATAGTTATCTCTGAGGCCGGCGTCCATCACGTCAATAACAGGTTCTGAGGGCAGCCAAACATTGGGCAGCACAATTGGAAAGGTCGCATTCATTCGCAATGCCGTCAGGATACTCAGGTTGTAGGGATCCTGTTTGCAAAAGAAGCTGGTGAAATCAATTGCGTCCGGATCCATTATGGGAAGGTGAGCACTGTCCTGCCGCCCCTGCATCATAAATCGAACGGGTTGCGTACTTATAATCATTTTTCTCCCATCTCGACTTACTACTGAATTAAAAAATATCATCGGGATATTTGCATTGTACTCATCTTGTTTATAGTCGCCTAAATGTTTATCTAGAAAACCCTCAGTGTTGTCATTGAGCTTCATTTCAAAAGCATAACCGCGATCTTTGACGTAGGAGTATGGACCCACTTTAAATTTTTGCGCGGGGGCAATCAGGTCTCTTGCAACAAAAGACGAGAACATGGGATTCAAAAGGTCACCGGATATTTCATCAACATATTTTTTATCCCGCAGATTGATGTTATTTCCCTTCTGTTTTTGCAAGTAAAGTTCCCTGAAAAATGATGCGCTCAACATACCACCTGAGGCGCCGGTGATCAGAAAGGTTCTTTTCATGATCTCTCCATGAGTGGCGCTATCGAGTTTTTGCAAAGCATTCATGGTAAATGCTGCGCTTCGGCTGCCTCCGCCGCTCGTACAGATCATAACCATCAAAGGTTTTTCTTCATTCTGTTTTTTCTTCCAATTCTCGAGTATCCGAATCATGTTTTGCTCATCGGCAGTCACGTTGGTTTCATTGCACAGTTGCACAAGGTTGTCGCGGGCGTAAGCAGGCCGTTCATTCTTGTTTAAATAATTCAAGCCATAAGCTTTATTACGGGGATCGATCCACTCGACTTTATAAAAAATATTTAAGATCACAATCAATCCAACGAGGTAAGGGATACTCCAGCTCTGTAAAAAATAGCTGAACGCTCCGGCCACGCCGATAAGAATAGCGTAGAAAATGGTGGTACTCGCTGCTGCGGGTATTTGGAAGAAGGGGTGCTCAAGAAAAAAGCCGACGACCATTAGGAACAGGAATGCGGTAAAAACTGCTATGACCGCCGCAAAGTGGTGTCGCTTGAAAAGAATATCAATAAACTGCTGAGTGTAATGAGAAACGTCTCGCGTTTTCTTAACTCTGAAAGGTGTTTCGAGGTACCATTCTACTTTGAACAGGCTCTCCGGCTTCGTCGTAACGGTTGGCGGCTGCAAGTGCGTAATGTACTCTTTTGGATTGTTAATGATAGGCAACATCTTTCTTAAAATGCTTCGGTCAGCTCCAAAAAAATAAATCAATGAAATCGTAAGAATAAACAGCAAGCCGCAAATAAAACCGCCACCCAAAAAGATAATATCGGTTGTTGGTATCAGCTCTTTATAGTGATCAAAATGCCACGCTTTAAAAAAATAAAACAGCAAAAAGATCAGAGGAATAACGCTGTTGTTGATGCAATATCTCAAAAATGGATTCGTGGTTGTGGCCAGGAATTTAAAGTGTCGGCTAAACAAAATGAATGTGGCAACATGCCAACTCACGATAAACATTCCGATGGCGACGCCAACAATGCCAAAACTGATTGGGGTCACATTTCCGAGGTATTCTGGTGCCAGGTACAAAGAATCGGCGCCAAATGTCTTCATGAAAACTCCATCAACAGTACTGAAGAGTATAAACCAGAAAAGAAGCAAAACCTGGTATCTCCTGAAATGCAGGAAAACTAGCTGTATAGGCAATGAGTAATAAAAACCGCGTAACCAGGCTTTCATGGACACTAGTGATGGCTTTTTCAAAGGAACCAATAATTAAAAATACTATTTAATTACGGCAAGTTCAACTCGGATCACTTATTCAGGCAGCTCTTAACTTTTTTTTGCTACGTAGTACAAAGAATTCGAACACGAGCGAGAGTAAAAGCGTCATGGCTACGAACTGGTGTGTCACGCCAAGCCAAACAAGAGCCATTCGGTAGGGCGAGTATAAAACAGTACATATGCCTAATATAAGCTGCACCGTAACGATCGCAAGGGGCAACCAATTTGTCTTTCTAAAAACCGAATTGGTTTCAACTTTCTTTGATCTGAAATACCACATCATGATCAGAAAAAAAATCAGATAGCCGAGTGTGCGATGAATGAAATGAACCATGATCGGGTTGTCAAATATCTGTAACGATCCGCCGTGAGGTAAAAAGCTTCCGTTGATATCCGGCCAGGTTGGGGCATAGGGAGCCGCCTTCAACCCAGCCATGAACGCACCATAGATCAACTGCAATGCAAGTATTGCAATCAACCACCCCGTGAAATTTCTTATAGCTTTGTAGCCAGAAATCTCTTCGTGCGATGAAAGCAAGGTCAATGCAAGCCAAAACGCGTAGCAAATCGTTGCGAGGCCCAGATTAAAGTGCAGGGCCAACATGTAATGGCTAACATATAAATGCTGATCATCTAAGCCTGTTGCAACCATAAGCCACCCGATTAAACCAAGAAGCCCTCCCAATAGAAACAAAATGAGCAATGGTCTGACCATCTCTTTCTTAATTTTCCCTTTAATTAAAAAAATTGTGAATGGAATAATAAACACAATGCCCATCAATCTTGCCCATAAGCGATGGAACCATTCCCAGAAAAAAATAAACTTAAAATCATGGAGTGTGAATGATGAATTGATATATTTATACTGTGCAATTTGCTTGTACCGATCAAAGGCCTCATTCCATTGCTGATCATTCATTGGGGGAATAGCCCCCATGATCGGTTTCCATTCGGTGATGGAAAGTCCTGAACCAGTAAGCCTCGTGATCCCTCCCAGCAAAACCTGTATAATCAACATTCCAATACCAATCAACAGCCAAATAGCGACGGGACGTGGAGACGGTCCAGAGAAATTTTCTGCCATGGTGCGCGCAAAGGTATTGTTTGTTCAACGGATTAGCGAAGAGAGCAACAATGTATCGTCAAGTCTGCTAACGAAGTACTCTTTTTAAAAATTTATTGCTATCGTTATCTTTTTTCGTAGCTTTTAAAAAGTTTCAGCAACACCATTTATTTACCATAAAACTAATGATTATGCCAACGCATGAAAATGATCAAACCACACGCCGTAGCTTTCTAGGCGGCATTGCCGCCGGAGCAGCAGCCTTGGGCGTTTCAACACTAAGTCCTTTACAACAAATTCATGCAAGCCCCGGATTTCAAGCCTTAAATCCTGATGACCCTGCTGAACAAGTTTTCAAGAATTTAAAAGGCAAACATCGCATCGTATTTGATGTCGTGGAGCCTGGCTTTTTGTTTCCTTTCGCCTGGCCAAGAGTATTTCTTTTGACGAACATGGCTACTGGCACACCGGAAAAAGATAACAACGTTGTAGTTGTCTTGAGACACGCCTCAATTCCTTATGCTATGGGAGACGACCTTTGGACGAAATATAATTTCGCTGAGTTTTTCAAGGTTAAAGACATGGAAGAAAAGCCGGTGACTCGAAATGTATTTTGGAAGCCCGCCAAGGGAACTTTCCAAATTCCGGGGTTCGGAGCTGTCGAAGTTGGTATTAACGAGCTCCAGGCAAGCGGTGTGCAATTCGTAGTTTGCAACGCTGCGCTGACCGTTTATAGTGCTATGGCGGCTGGAAAAATGAACATGAAGCCAGAGGATGTTTACAAAGAATGGAAAGCCGGAGTACTGCCCGGAATCACGCCCGTGCCTTCCGGTGTTTGGGCCGTAGGCCGTGCACAGGAAAACAAGTGTGCATATTGCTATGCGGGGTAAGAAACAAATTCGTAAAAAAATTAAATGCAGGCTTTTTAGTCTGCATTTTTTGTTTTGGTGCGTTCTTATTTCATACTACCTCACAACCAGCATTTCCTAATCAGAAATCTGTACATCCCTCGCCACATGGCGAGGAGTCGCACGCCTCTCAATGCTAAGACTATTGGTGGGGTGAGGTTGATGTTAAAAGCGGATAGTTTTCACTTTGCATTATTTATTATGTAACCGGCTTCCACCAACTATTAAGCTTTTGTTGTGTCACTCACTTGTACTCCTGTAAGGTTATTGTCCACTTGTGACCGTCACTTTTTATTCCGAGCTTCTTGTATCGGCGTAAATGGCCCGTACTTATGTTGCGTCTCTGAAAAATTATCTGCATAAGGGCCATAAGGATAATCGACAGGTTTTGTTTGTTTCTTTGGCCAGTCCTCGGAAAAGAATTTTTCAGGTCTTGGTTGTGAAAGTACATAGGCCGCAACATCCCACGCTTCATCATCGCGGAGCTGCGGCGCGTCATGTGATGCCTGGCCAAAAGGCATATTATTTTTCACAAATGAAGCAAGTCTCGAAATGCGGTACAAACCAGCGCTTACATTAAAGCTATTAGGTCCCCACAGGGGAGGATATAAATAAAAGGATGAATCATGGTTAAGCAGCCCTTGCCCGTTGTCGCCGTGGCAGGAAACGCATTTGGAAGCAAAAACAGCTTTGCCTTTATCCGGGTTGGCTGCCCTGCCTAAAAATGCGAGGTCCTCAAGACCGGCTCCTTTTGGCTTTTTATTTTTGGGTACATCCTTTCCGAGCCATTTCAGGTAAGCAACCATGGCTTTCATCTCGGAACCCGAACTGTCAATTGCGTGCCCATTCAGACTTCTCAACATACAATCATTGATGCGAAATTCGATGGATTCAATTCTTCCACTTCTTTCCCGATACCTGGGATATGTCGATGCAACAGCAGAGAAACATCCTGCAAACGCTACCGTTCCTCCATCCACGTGACAATTTTGGCAGTTCATCCCATTGGTAATTGCACCGAGCTTTCCTTTCGGCCCAAAGAACAATGCGGTGTTTACCATAAGTTCCCGACCGTAGCGAATGCGATTGGCTTCCTCGTCGTTTGGCAGCGCATTGATGTCTGGTGCCTGCCAGTCATCTGCTGAAATAGGATTGTTGGGGATAGTAAACTCGTCCGCAGTAGCAACTGATGTAAATAAAACCTGGTTAAGGATCACTATAAGAATAATAAGCCCTAGCAGCAAAGGGAACCACGATGCCCTCAAAAAATTCATGACATTTTCGGTGATTAATGTGGAAGTTTATCTCTCAAATATCCATATACCCACGTGCCTGCAATAGCACTTAATAAAGTTACAATAATAACAGCAGCGCCACTCCCAATCAAAGCAAAGAGTGGCCCTGGGCAGGCGCCGGTTAAGGCCCAGCCGAATCCAAAAAGCAATCCGCCATAGATCTGGCCTTTTGAAAATCTTACTTTGTACAACTGGATCGGTTCGCCATGAATCGTTTTAACGCGAAATTTTTTTATGAGCCACACAGAAACTGCTCCAACTACAATCGCTGAGCCAATGACACCATACATATGAAAACTTTCAAAACGAAACATTTCCTGGATGCGAAACCATGAGATCACTTCCGTTTTCACCAGGACGATTCCAAAAAATAAACCGGCGAGCATGTACTTCAGGTTATACCACCACGGATGTTTTAACTCGGAAGTGTTGATGCAAACGCTGTCCAGGGAACGCACTTCGAAATCCGTATTCAGCGTTTCAACAAAACTGTCCTTTACTTCTGTTGTTTCCATAATTTTTTATAAACGCAAAACGTAGGGCAATATAAAATTGGCCATCACAATTCCACCAATCATGAAACAAACCGTCGCTACGAGCGAGGG
>VBAU01000251.1:0-3484 GCA_005883855.1 Bacteroidota bacterium | reverse complement strand
CAGCATACCTTGTCCCAAATCCAACAAGAAAACCACCAACAATCATTAAAATAAATCCTTTGATCGTGACCAATTGCGACCAGTTGAAAATATCCGCCGGGGCAAGTTTGCTATTGTTGGTGATTCCATAATGCTTTAACGCCATCACAAGCCTGGGGTTAACCTGTACCGGTCGGTGATCCGACAAGACAATCAACGCTACAAATGCTCCAGCAGTAATTCCCGCTACAAAAAACAAATTCCACAATTCCCTTCTCCAATCATATTTGAAAAATTGAATATTCGCAGGCAAACACAATGCACAGATATGACGGAGTGATGACGAGACCCCCAGCCTTTTGTTACCAAATAGTAACAATAAAGGCACCGCCAGTCCTATTAAAGGGCCGCCGACATACCAAGGCCAGGGATGTTTGATCCATTCCAGCATGATCATAAAATTGCTCAACGCAATCTACTAAATTCAACAAAAGGTTCTTGAGTACGTGTTGATAAAAAAATATTTTAGTTTCCGTTTTTGAAATTGATCATCCGTTTATTTTTATGCTGTCTTTTTAAAAAAAACGCTGCTTTGCTAAGACTCAGATTTCAAAAAGAATTGATCGAAGCCGGTTGTGATGAGGCCGGGCGCGGGTGCCTCGCAGGGCCAGTATTTGCTGCTGCCGTTATATTACCTGATAAATTCTATCACCGATTGTTAAATGATTCCAAACAAGTGCCGGAAGAAAACCGTTACAAGCTCAGAAAGGTGATCGAAAAAAAGGCAATTGCGTTTGCTGTTGGTGTGGTCGACAATGACGAGATTGATTCGATAAACATCCTCAATGCTTCATTCAAAGCCATGCACCTCGCCCTGGAAAAATTACAACATGAACCTCAATTATTACTTATAGATGGGAATCGGTTTAATCGTTACAGGGAAATGCCTCACGAATGCATCATAGAAGGCGATGCAAAATATTCTGCAATTGCTGCGGCCAGCATACTCGCCAAGACGTATCGCGATGATTTTATGAGGCAGCTTCACCAGGAATTCCCACATTACTGCTGGTATACTAATAAAGGCTACGCCACTAAAGAACATTGCAGAGCCATCGAGCAATTTGGGCTATGCAAATACCATCGCAAAAGTTTTGATATAAAAGCTGCCCAATTGGAATTGGAACTCTTCTAGGAGTTGTAAGTCATTACAGGAGTTGTAAGCCATTACGCCTCTCAACTGTTAAACATTTCTTAGCGCTTAAACTTTGCCAAACAGGCCCCGTCTCATTTCTAAATTGTTTTTAAAAAGAAAAAAGAATTGCCATGAAAAAAGTTCTATTCCTTGGATTGATCCTTACCCTTTTTGCTGCAGCTGCCTCAGCGCAGCAAATGGCACCACCTCGCCTGCATCACCCGAGAGAAATGCAGTCGTTCCATCGCAAAGATTTGAGCAAGTCTGAATTAAGACGCATGCACAAAGATGAGCTTCGGTACAAAATGGCTCGCAGGAAGGCGCAGGCAGATGGCATCGTAACACGTGCGGAACGCCGCCATCTCGACAAACTTAGAAAGCAGAACCGTCGTGAATTACATCGCCTGAATCATCGTCGCGAAAACGTGATTTAAAATCTATCAATATATAGCAGGAATGTAGTGGTTGAAGGTTAGAGCATCGTTCGTTTGAGCGGTGCTTCTTTATTGTATCCACGCTCCGGCGCCGGCTCTTATTAATCCAGGTTCATCACCGGTGCAATCGATGACCGTGGAAGGAACCGTACCACCAATGCCACCATCAATTACAATGTCGACCTCATTCATAAAATTCTCATGCATGATTTCAGGATCAGTATAATCTTCAACCGCTTCCCCGGCGAGTGAAGCGCTGAGTATGGGGTGACCAAGTTCCCTCACGATTTCCCGGGCGATATTGTTGTTGGGTACGCGAAGACCAATCGTGTCTTTCTTATTGTGCAAGATCTTGGGCACCTGCTTGCTGGCAGGCAAAATAAAGGTGTAGGGCCCGGGCAAGTGTTCTCTTAACAACCGGTAGGTCGCCCGTGATAGTTGTTTGCAAAAATCACTGAGGTGACTCAAATCGTAACAAATGAAGGAAAGCTGTGCCTTATGCGGATCGATTTTTTTGATGTGGCAGATTCGCTCAATGGCTCTGTGTTGAAAAATGTCGCAGCCAAGACCGTAAATGGTGTCGGTAGGATATATGATCACAGCCCCTCTGCGAAGGTGCTCAACCACCGTTTTAATAGTGCGTGGTTGAGGATTTTCAGGATGGACTTGTAACATCATGGTTAACGCAGCATGCCTTATCACTCGGGCGGTAAGTTTTGACTAAAAGTACAATGAAATGCCTGATGTTAATTTGCATTTGCAAAGCAATTTGTATTTTCATCGCCGGGTATCTTTGTAAAAACCATGGTTCATGCAACTGAAACCGGTTACTACTGTTGATGATATTGACGTTGAACTGTTCAAAAAAGATTTTTATGACCCCGGCATTCCGGTTGTCATAAGAAATCTTTCGAAGGATTGGCCTGCCCACACAAAATGGAATTGGAATTATTTTAAACAGCTTGTAGGTGATAAAAAAGTCCCTCTATACAATAATGTAAAGAGTGACGCTTATACGCCGATCAATAAGGCGGACGATTATAAAACCTTCGGTGAATACATCGATATGATCAGTGCGGGCCCGGCGGCCTGGAGAATTTTTCTGTTCAACATTTTCGAGCATGCTCCTGAACTGACGAAAGATTTTATGTGGCCTGAGCATTTGATGAAAGGTTTTGTAAAAAAATACCCGATGCTGTTCACCGGTGGCGCGACTTCTATCACTCACATGCATTTTGATATAGATCTTTCACACATCTTACACACCCAATTTGTGGGAAGGAAAAGAGTACTTCTGTTTCCTTTTGATGAACAGCATAAGCTTTACCGCAAACCTTTCGAAGTTTTAAGCCTGGCAGATTTTTCTCACTATCATGATCCCAATGGTACACCGGATTATCAAAAATTTCCCGCATTAAAATTAGCCCACGGCTACGATCTGGTTCTTGAGCATGGCGATACCTTATTTATGCCGGCTGGTTATTGGCATCATATGGAATACCTGGACAGTGGCTTTGCCATGAGTCTGCGAGCGCTACAATCCTCACTAACGGGTAAATTGAATGGGGCTTGGAATTTATTTGGCATGCGCACGATCGACACAATCATGAAAAAGGCGATGCCTAAGCCATGGTACAATTGGAAGCACAAAAAAATATTCGCGGACGCGAATAAAGAGTTAATATCTGAACTATGATTGTTGAACCGTCATTTTTTTCAATTTCCATTCTTTGCAGTCTTACGGAAAATACAGGTGTGGGCGACTAAGGGGAAAGGACCAGGATATAATTCTTCCGCTAATTCCATTTAAATCCAGCAACTCTTAGCTCATGTTCATGCAATGGTCCACACTTCATTTCCCCTGAGCAACTTGTCA
>VBAU01000539.1 GCA_005883855.1 Bacteroidota bacterium | reverse complement strand
TAGTGAGTCATTCCTACCTGAATTGTCACTCCGAGCGCAGCGTGGATTGCGAGGACACTAAACTGAGCATAGTGAAGAACACAGTGGCGGAAGCAATCCCCAGCGCCTGTCGAAGAAGAATCACTTGTGGAGCCTGCCCAGAGGAGCGTAGCGATGAAGGGTTTTCATGGCATCAAGCTTCACCAATCACTTCCGCGTTCGTTTGCTTTGGCAAGGCGTTTCGTAAATTTATGAGTTGTGTGCTGTTTTCACAACCCTCATTAATTAAAAATTGTAAATGTTATTTCGGGTTTTGCTTTTTTTATATCTCTCGCAGCCTGTTCAAGGACAGATATCAATTAATACTGATAGTCTATATAAACCGAGACACATAATATTTTCTCCAAACACTTTTTCAAATTCGGTCTCACTAAACTTAAATCCAGATCTTCAAGTCAATTCTGGCGACACCGTGCAAACAGAAACTATTGACGCCATGGGTCATGATAAAAACGGAGTTAAGCGACAACGGGGCGGCAATCCTCTAACCGGACCTTTTTACGTTATAAATTCAAAGGCAGGGGACGTTCTAAAAATTACTTTGACAAAAGTTTCACTAAATCGCAATTATGCCTACACTACCGAATCATTTGTTTCAAGGAGTATGCAAGGCTCAATAACAAAGCAATTTAAAAAACCACACTTAATAAAATGGAAATTAGATATTGAAAATGGCTTTGCTTCACCAGACAGCTCCCATATTTCTTACAATTCTTTAGCTGAATTTAAAGTACCGTTGAATCCCTTTTTAGGATGTATTGGAGTAGCTCCAGAAAATAAAAAAAATGAGATCTTGAGTTTTTTTCAGGGTGATTTTGGTGGCAATCTTGACTTCAGCAGAATACGTCAGTCTTCAACAATTTATCTTCCTGTTTTCCATGATGGAGGCTATTTATACATAGGGGATGGCCATGCTATACAGGGTGATGGGGAAATTGCAGGAAATGCATTAGAAACTTCGTTGGACGTTGAGTTTACAGTTGAACTTGTAAAAAGTGGGATACAGCAAATAAAATCTCCAAGAGCTGAAGATTCCACCTACATCATGTCAATAGGCTCAGACAAAACATTAGACAAAGCCATAAAAATTGCAACAGCAGATTTACTCGATTGGCTCCGACAAGATTACCGTTTGACATTAGAAGAGGCGACACAGGTAATGAGTACAACCATCGAATACACTATTGCTGAAATTGCAGACCCTGAAGTTATTGTCGTAGCTAAAATGAAAAAACAAATTTTAAAGCAACTAAAAAATCATAAATAACAGTTCTTGAGAAATCAAAAACAGCACACAACATGGGGTTTTCTGCTAATGCTAGCTGACGAATATATCCTCATCGGCATATCGCTTATCACCTACAGCTCGGGCTGAACGAATACTTCTTAGCAAAAGAATATAACTTCAACTTCAGTTTTCAATCGGCATTCGCTCAAGCTGACGTAACACGGAATATCAGTTGTTTTTAACCAATAAGTAAACCGCGCGCGACAGAAGGCATGCCAAAAACATTTTGCGTGTTGGCCTCGCCGAGTAATTAAAATCCGGACTGTGAGTAACTATGTTTGTATCCGACGCT
>VBAU01000538.1:4488-5624 GCA_005883855.1 Bacteroidota bacterium | reverse complement strand
CCGATTTTTAAAATGTGAATTACTGAAAGAAAGATTTTTCCTAATTCAAAAAACTCTCCTCCACACTTTTAGTACAGTTCGTAAATATTTCTCTACAACATGTGGGTAAGATTCCTCTGGAATGGACGGATAATTGGAATGTAATTTGGTTGACTACCTGTAAAATTGATCTTATGATACCCTTTTGGATATTTGGACTGTTGTTTATGATCACGCTCTATTTGTACTACATCAGTTGCACACCTGAATCACCGGTGAAAAAAAATGTTGTAAGGTTTAAGAGCTGGTGCAGGGACCGATGGAACAACTCATTTCTTAAGTTATGAAAATGGAATTCCTCATTCCAGGTATCCACACTATTTTTTCAATTGCAGAAATAGTGTAACTTTCTTACGATATGGCTTATGACGAAGCTCTCTCGAAAAGAATTGACCACCTCATAAAAGGCAAAAAGGGATTTACACGAAAAGAAATGTTCGGAGGACTGGGCTACCTGCTCAACGGGAACATGTGTGTCGGTGTGCATAAAAACGATTTGATTATTCGTTTTGACCCCAAATTAACCGGTGAAGTTACCAGTGACAAATACGTTCATCCCTTTGATATTACCGGACGCCCGATGAAAGGATGGGCATTGGTGAGTAACGAAGGAGTGAAAAGTGAGGGTTTAAGCAAATGGTTCGAGGTCTCGCTGAAATTTGTCAAATCATTACCTGCTAAAAAATAAGTTATGGCACGAAGCCACCACCGCCACAAAAAATATCATCCGGTGCAGTATCATCCTGTCAGCTCAAAATCCAAACGCAAAACAGCCACTACGATTTTTATTATATTTCTTGGCATTTTCGGACTAGGCATTGGTTATTTCGCTGCGGGCAGTATCGCTTCCCTGATTATTGGCGGCATCATTGGAAGCGTGGTTGGTTACTTGATAGGCTACAACCTCGATAAAATGGCAACCAGGAAATAGTCAGCGGAGAGGTGCAGTGATTGTTTCACCGCAAAAATTGAAATGCCCTTTTTTCTGCTTGTGAGAAAATTATGGCATTTATTTGTTCTATAAAAAATGAATCCAGTAAATTGATGGCTCATTTCTATCTGTTAAATAATTGCTGATGGGAGACTTCCAGGTAAAG
>VBAU01000538.1:0-4436 GCA_005883855.1 Bacteroidota bacterium | reverse complement strand
GAATGCCGGCTTGAAAGTTTGCCTGCTCGAGGCGGGTCCAATGTTTGATCCTGCAAAAAATTCCTGCCAATTAAATAATCCATGGGACTCACCACGCCGGGGCGCAAGTACGAAGTTTCGGCCGTTCGGGGATTTCGACGGCAGCTATTGGGGATGGGAAATTGATGGCGAACCTTATACTCATGATGGCGATACAAAATGGGAATGGTGGCGCTCCCGCATGCTCGGAGGACGAACCAATCACTGGGGCCGAATTTCATTGCGGTTTGGCCCAAAGGATTTCAAAAGAAAAAGTATTGACGGCTTGGGCGACGATTGGCCGATTGGCTATGAGGATATCAAACCTTACTATGACAAAATCGATCGCCAACTCGGTGTGTTCGGAACCAACGAAGGTCTGGAAAATGACCCGGACGGAATTTTCCTTCCTCCACCAAAGCCTCGCTTGCATGAGTTATTCATAAAAAAAGCAGGAACGAGTATTGGCATCCCCGTAATTCCATCACGCTTGTCAATTCTCACAAAAAAGATCAACGATGAGCGCGGCCAATGTTTCTATTGTGCACAATGTGGAAGAAGCTGTAAAGTATATGCCGACTTTTCTTCTTCATCCTGCCTTGTGATTCCGGCGATGAAGAGCGGTAATGTTGACCTCATCACCAACGCTATGGCTCGTGAGGTGGTCACAAATAAAGAAGGATTAGCTACTGGAGTTTCGTATGTCAATAAAGATGATGGACAGGAATACCAGGTTGAGGGCAGAACAGTTATTCTTGCTGCAAGTGCGTGTGAAAGTGCGCGGTTACTGTTGAATTCAAAATCTCCTCGTTATCCGAATGGTTTGGCCAATTCAAGCAATGTAGTTGGCAAATACCTTCATGATTCTACGGGTGCGGGCATGGGAGGCATCGTTCCGACGTTGTTTGATCGCAAAAGATATAATGAAGATGGTGTAGGCGGCATGCATGTGTACACGCCGTGGTGGCTGGATAATAAAAAACTTGATTTCCCAAGAGGCTATCATATTGAATATGGAGGAGGGTTTGGAATGCCTTTGTACGGATTTCAATGGGGCATTGAAAATCTGAATGGCCGATACACCGTCAAAGGAAAACAAAAACAACCTGGCGGCTATGGCGCGTCGCTGAAAGAGGATTACAGATATTTTTATGGTGCCCATGTAGGCATGGCGGGCAGAGGTGAAGCTATCGCCAGGGAAGATAGTTATTGCGAGATCGATCCTAAGGTCGTTGATAAATTCGGCATTCCTGTGTTGCGGTTTCATACGACTTACACAGATTATGAAATTAAGCAGGCAAAGCACATGCATGAAACCTTTACCGAGATATTGACTGCAATGGGAGCTATAATCACATGGGGACATGACGATGGCCCCCAAAATAATTGGGGCTTACATGATCCAGGTAACATTATACATGAGGCGGGCACGGTGCGGATGGGCAACGACCCGAAACGCGCAGCACTGAACAAATGGAGCCAGGCGCATGATTGCAAAAATCTTTTTTGCGTGGATGGAGGACCGTTCGTAAGCCAGGCCGATAAAAACATCACCTGGACGATACTGGCACTAAGCATGAGAACGAGTGAGTATATTGTTGATGAGATGAAGAGGCACAACATCTGAACCGGGTTTTGACTAGATTTGAAGGTGATGATGAAATTAATTTTGATACCAGCGTCATTAAGTGGATGTGGCTTCCGTTGCGTCGCAATCCGTTCGTCGTTCTGTCCATTACTCAACAACAATAAACTTTAAACGATAAACAAAAAACTCAGATGGACCGAAGAAAGCTAATCAAACTCATCACTACAGGCACCATCGCCGTTCCTGCGGTTATTGCTGGTTGCAAAGAGGAAGAGAAAAAAACGGAGGCTACCAAAGAACCTCAATTCAACCTCGACCGTACTAAGGAAGAGTTAGCATACGAAAAGAGCTTGCTGGCTGCTGGAAAGTTTTTCACGGATCATGAAATGGCAATGATTACTGTGCTTGCCGATATCATTATTCCAAAGGACGACGTAAGCGGTAGTGCCAGCGATGCAAAAGTCCCCGAGTTCATTGATTTTATTGTGCAGGATATGCCTCAATATCAAACGCCCATGCGTGGTGGCTTGCGGTGGCTCGACATGGCTTGTCTAAAACGTTACAACAAAAGTTTCGTTGATTGCAGCCAACAGGAAAAAATAGAAATGGTTGATGACATAGCTTATCCTGAAATACAGTATGAAGAAAAAGGAAACAAAACAAAAAAAGGAAAAGTGAAGCCAGGCATGGAAGCCGGTGTTTCATTCTTTAGTCTCATGCGCAACTTCACCGCCACTGGCTTTTACACTTCTCAAATCGGAATAAAAGACATCGGTTACATCGGCATATGGGCTGGCCTACTCTGAAAGAGAATTAAAGGAATGCGTGAGTTTCAACAAGACGTAGGAAGTGGCAAAGCAAAAGGGTCAGCGGAATTATTTCTGCCAAGCCTTTCTACAAAGGAAACATTCTCTATTGCTTGTTCTCAAAATCAAACTTATGTTGTTCCTGGTAGGCTCTGAATGCTCCAGGATTGCCGTAAGGTCCGCGATATTCTGATTTTCCAAAACCGAGGATGGGCCAGAAAACAATTCCCAGAAGGAAGAGTCCAACCGTAAAGCCCTCATCATAGCCAAAGCTCTTCGATATCATGTTGTACAACCAAACAACGAAAATGATATTAACGACTGGAATAAGACAAAGCAGTGTCCAGATACCGGGTTTACCGGCGATCTTAGTCATGATATAAATGTTGTAGATCGGAATAATTGCCGCCCATCCCGGCTGACCGGCTTTTGTAAAAACTTTCCATTGCGCCGCAATCAAGAATACAGCAACCGCTAAAGAGGCAAAACAAATGGCAATAATTTGACCGGTTGTGAGAGGATTGTAATCGTAATCCATAACAGTTGAGGTTTAGTGAAGCACAATAATAAAAAAAATTTCAAAGATTTTATAACGTGCGAAAATGAGCTGAAAAGTAATCAAGTAGAAGACCGAAGAGTGAGGAGTTGATTCTTTGTAAAAGTTTTCTTTTAGTTGGGGGAGGCAAACGGTGATTTCTATAGTTTCAATTAAACATCTGTCGAATTCTTTTTCTTAACCAAAATTTACGGCATAGTTTTTTAATTAACAGTTGTGAATAAGTAACTTTAGGAAGTGACTGGTAGATTCAGTTAACTTTAAAGACAGATCTTAGAATCTGCAAAGCAGAAATCGTAAACACCGATAATGAACGATCCGCATTAACGGCATTGTGAAACTTAAATTGAAGCGAATTGACAGAAACGATTATCAACCTTGAAACCGTAAACCCTATCGAGTTTTTCGGTGTAAATAATGGTAAGTTAGACATCCTCAAAAAAAAATTTCCCCTTCTTAAAATTCTTTCACGAGGCACACAACTCAAACTCAGCGGTGCACCTGAGCAGGTAGAAAATGCCAAAGAAAAAATTAATCTCATTGTGCAGTATCTGGAACGTAACGGGCACATGAGTGAAAACTACTTCGAGCAAATTCTCGGGGGTGATGACGCCGACGCCATAGATCATTTTATTGAACGCAATCCTAACGACATCCTGGTTTTCGGTCCTAACGGCAAAAGTGTCCGGGCACGAACGGCAAACCAGAAAAAACTCGTGCAGCAAGCAGAAAAGAATGATATTGTCTTTGCCATCGGTCCCGCCGGTACGGGTAAAACTTACACGGCAGTAGCTTTGGCAGTGCGTGCTTTGAAGAATAAGCAGGTGAAAAAGATCATACTCACACGTCCTGCCGTTGAAGCAGGGGAAAGCCTGGGGTTTCTACCGGGTGACCTGAAAGAGAAAATTGATCCTTACCTGCGTCCTTTGTATGATGCGTTAGATGATATGATCCCTGCTGACAAGCTCGGTTACTATATGAGTACAAGAACCATCGAAATCGCACCGTTGGCATATATGCGTGGCCGCACACTTGATTATGCGTTTATCATTTTAGATGAAGCACAAAATGCTACTGACCTCCAGATAAAAATGTTCCTGACACGTATCGGTTCAAACGCAAAGGCGATTATCACTGGCGATGTCACGCAGGTCGACCTTCCAAGAAATCAGCGTAGTGGTTTGCAAACAGCCGTCCGGATCCTGAATAACATTGACGGTATCGCACACATAGAATTAGATGAAGATGATGTTGTACGTCATCGCCTGGTTAAACAGATTCTCAGGGCTTACGAAAGAGAAAGAAAAGAGGAAGAGAAAAAGTACGACCAGAAATAAACTCCGGAGACTCGTTCATTAAGCGAGGCACGCTAACACAATTCCTGCCGCCACCGCTGCATTTAATGAGTCTGCTTTACCTTTTTTGGCAATGGTGATTCTTTCATCCGCAAATTCTAAAAGGCGTTCAT
>VBAU01000537.1 GCA_005883855.1 Bacteroidota bacterium | reverse complement strand
GAAAGGCGGCCCAGCCTTTCACCTTCACTACCGCCAGGACGAATGGTTTTATGTAATCAAAGGGGATTTTATTGTTAGAGTTGCCGATGACACTTTTACGCTAAAGCCGGGTGATTCAGCTTTCGCACCCCGAACAATTCCGCATGCATTCGCAAAAACCAGTGACGGTGAAGGACAAATGCTTGTGCTTTTCCAGCCAGCCGGCATGATGGAGTCGCACCCCGAACAATTCCGCATGCATTCGCAAAAACCAGTGACGGTGAAGGACAAATGCTTGTGCTTTTCCAGCCAGCCGGCATGATGGAGGATTTTTTTAAGGAAATGAGCAAGTTGGGACCGAGTATTCCGAAAAACCAGGAACAAACCTTAAAAGAACTTTGGAAAACACATGGCATGGAAATCGTCGGCCCGCCACTGAAATTTTGAGACACATGTTTGTCAACTACAACCCCACGCTGTCAGTAGTGTTCAATAAAATAAAAAATCTTCGAACGCTATCTGGAGCTTGTAACTCCAGATCAAGCCTAAAGGGCTTGTCGAAAAAAGTCTTGAAACTTCATCAAAGTGCAACTGGTTCCGATAGACCACCTCTTTAATCTCTAATTCCTTTAACTATGGCGCTTGTGTAATGGAAACCTATGTGCAACTACTACACGAACATTTCCCGAGGGAAAGAAATAATCCTGTTCAACAGTGCCACCCTTTACCCAAAATCCAGTACCCGACCAGTTAGCACTCACATTCCATAATCTTCCATTATATCCTGCGGCAGCTTTAAATATTTCGGATGGATTGAAAGACGTTGTCTTCAATGTTCCTCCCTCTTTTTCTTCCTTGGTAAAATTGGCATCAAGATTAAAGATCAATGAACCCGTGATGAACAAGTGTTGTTTAATGACCAACGTATACGCATAACCTGCTCCCGGTCCAAAACTGAGGATGTTTATTTTGTTGATGCCTGCCTGTGGATAGGTATGGCTAAGCAAATTCGGAACAAGGGAGGAATCCCCTTTTATTATGCCATGGTGAATTTGCCCGCCATATAGCAATGACCCTGCTGATTTCTTTTGCCACTCTACTTGTGTGAGTGCTGCCCTGTAAGAGAATCTTTCTTTGTTTGGTAACCTATAGGCTGAAATGCCAAAAATTGTTGTCTTCAAATCGCCGCGGTAGTAATATTCATCCGGCCCTACACCCGCTGCTCCCTTTTGACTCAGGTGATAACCTTTGGGTGCTACATATAACAAATCAATGCTCCATTTTCGGGGAAAAACATGAACCTGGAAATCAAAACCCTTTGTTTTGCCTTTGGGGTCATCTTTAGGATTTAAAAATCCAAAACCATTAAACAGGTTAATTGAGAAGTTCTTTATTGTTATTCCTGCACCGAGATTCAGTTTTGGATTTGCTTTGTATTCGAGATCTTCAGCCCCTCCGCCAGATGGGAAATTCAGGTGCACATATTTTTTTGATAGGAATAAACGCACTGTAAATTTCTCGGGAAATGTTTGATAGTACGCAGTGTCATGAGGGAAATCCTTTTGGGAAAGGCAATCTAAAGAACAACTGACGCAAATTAGCAACAAGAAAAAAATTTGGATCGCTTTATTCATAATGTAAATTAATTAAATCCGAAGCTAGAGTTTAATTTTAAATTCGGCAATTACGATATGCCCTCATCTGGAGTGAAACTTATGATCGCAACCTTACTGATATATTTCAAATGCAAGATGAGAAGCAGTATTATCGCTAACAAGATACGCGAGAATTTGACTTGCGTGATACTTTGCGTTTAATAAGGTAATGCCGTCATGATGAATCACAGTTTTAAGGAGGTTTGAAAGTTTGCTCATATTTTTTGTCTTAAGAATGATATAAAGGGGAAGCCACTTCATCCCCGTGCGGCTTCCCTTGTGAATCAAAGAGTGATCTCGAGCGTTCCTTCATTTGCCGGAACATCGGTAGCAATCACCTTGATCCTGCTACCGGCCAGTGGATTATTCGTCGCCGTGGCGATATAAGTCCAATCGTTGCCACTGATGTTCTGTTGTGCATTGCCTGCTTCCAGCAGTGTGCCGTTTGCGACGTAGATTTCGACTCGCACCCTCGTTACGCGGAAATCGTCAAGTGCGCGGGTAACGATCTTGTCGCCCACTGCTCCGCTATAATCGGTCGTGTTAATGAATTTCACAACCGGTGGAGACATGAAATCTT
>VBAU01000250.1:5144-18301 GCA_005883855.1 Bacteroidota bacterium | reverse complement strand
ACTTCAGAAGAATTGTATAAGTCATCTGATCTTACAGCAGTGAATAGCTTTACGTCGGGAGCGGAAGGGCCCGCCGTCGACAAAGACGGCAACTTGTACGCAGTGAACTATTCGAAAGAAGGAACCATTGGAAAAATTACACCGACAGGTGGCAGCAGCATATTCATAGAGTTGCCAAACGGAAGTATTGGCAACGGTATCCGGTTTAATAGTAAGGGAGAAATGCTTATTGCCGACTATACGAATCATAATATTCTCAAAGTGGACATGGCAAGTAAAGAACTCAACATTTATGCGCATGATTCCACCATGAATCAGCCGAATGATATCGCCATAGACGGCAAGAATCGTTTGTATGCCAGCGATCCAAACTGGAAAGCAGGCACAGGACGCATCTGGCGTATCAATACCGATGGTAAGATCGTATTGCTGGAAGACAATATGGGGACCACCAATGGGATAGAAGTAAGCCCGAATGAAAAAATATTGTACGTAAACGAATCCGTGCAGCGTAAAGTTTGGGCTTATGATCTGTCACGTGACGGCAGCATCAGTAACAAAAGATTGCTGATTGCGTTCCCTGATTTCGGAATGGATGGTATGCGGTGTGATGCGGATGGCAACCTTTATATTGCAAGACATGGAAAAGGAACTGTTGCAAAAGTTTCGTCGAAAGGGGAACTGTTGAAAGAGATAACATTGGTTGGAAAGAAGCCAAGTAATATAGCTTTCGGCGGACCCGATGGAAGAACTGCATATGTTACACTACAGGATCGTGGTAATATTGAAAGTTTTCGCGTGGAGACACCGGGGCGGGAATGGAAAAAGAAATAAAGCCTGATTCTGCCGAAACAAATGATCTGAATAAATGTTATTACATTCCGGTGTTTAAAAAACATAGTATATACAATTAAACGATTGACTACGATGAAACGTATCATCACCTTTTTATTGTTTTCTATTCTCTGCGATGCAAACACTTTTACTCAAACAATGTCGAAGGAAGAACTGATCTTTCTTACATCGGAGTGGAAAGGAGAACGTTTTCGCGACGGAAGACCCAAAGTGCCTGACAGTCTTGTTGAGCGAGCAAAGCATATTGGTATTGAAGAAGCATGGACCGTATTAAAAAATGAAGGCTACAAAAACCAGTTTGAAGGCAACTGGAAAATGGTGAATGATACCGTAAAAGTCGTGGGGCGTGTAGTTACCGCGCAGTTCATGCCCAGCAGGCCCGATGTGGAAATGAAAATAAAAGAACGCGGTAAAAATGACAGCAGAAAGGGCAATACCAACTCATGGCCAATTGATGTGCTCACAAAAGGCGATGTATATGTGGCGGATTGTTTTGGCAAAATTGCGCAGGGTACATTAATCGGTGATAATTTGGGTAACTCGATTTTTGCTAAAACGGGCAATGGTGTGATTTTCGATGCCGCTGCACGTGACCTGCAGGGCCTTGCTGATATAAAAGGTTTCAATGCATTTGTCCGTGATTTTGATCCATCTTATCTGGAAGATGTTGTATTGATGGGATTGAATACTCCCATTAGAATTGGCCATGCGATTGTATTACCCGGCGATCTTGTAATATCAGAAAGAGAAGGGGTTCTCTTCATTCCTCCGCACCTGGCCGAAAAGGTGATTACTACTTGTGAATTTATTGCTCTCCGTGACAGATTTGGCCATGCGATGCTTAAATCAGGTCGTTATTCCCCGGGTGAGATCGATAGCCAATGGACGGATAAAATAAAAGAGGACTTCCTGAAATGGATTGATCAAAATCCAAATGAAATGAAAATGACCAGGGCGCAATTGGATGAATTCATGAAAAAAAGAACATGGTAGGTGAATCTTTTTTTGGATCAGTTGATTGATAAGAATCAGAAAAATTGAAGAAAAATATAAATGCGGAATTATTATAATTTGAGAAGAATCTCGCTGATCTCAAATTTATTCTTTACAGATAACAAGGTTGCACATGAACTATTATAAATTGGTATTGATTTTAGGTGGACTATGTTTGATAGCTGCACTTGGTTTAATATTTAATGGAAATATTTCAATTGCGGGGCCATTGATGATAATTTTTTTTATCGCCCTGGCGATTGGTTTTCGGGGCTTTAGTTTTCTTAGAGGCTTTTCTTACTCTATGATGATTTTTGCGGCGGTTGCAATCGCGCTGAATTTTCCGAATTATTTTATTGAGGTGAAGGGATTTAGACTGACAAGCCTTATCACTCCGCTGATTCAAATTATTATGTTCGGTATGGGAACAAAAATGGGATTGAAAGATTTTGCGGGTGTGGTTAAAATGCCGAAGGCGGTTTTTATAGGACTTGCCGGTCATTATACTGTGATGCCGCTGATAGGATTTGGTTTGGCCAGGGCATTTGATTTTCCACCTGAAATTGCCGCTGGCGTGGTACTGATTGGAAGCATGCCTTGCGGGTTAGCGTCCAACGTAATGTCTTACTTGGCGAATGCTAATTTGGCGTTGGCTATTACGCTGACTGCAGTTTCTACTTTATTATCACCGTTCCTGAGCCCACTCTGGATGAAAGTTTTAGGAGGACAGTTTATTGAAGTGAATGCATTAGCTATGATGTGGGATATTTGCAAAATGGTAATTGTTCCTATCGGCGCCGGCTTGCTGTTCAATCATTTTTTTAAACATTCGAAATGGGTTGGGAAAGCAATGCCACTGGTCTCCATGTTTGGGATTGCCTTCATAATCGTAATCATCACTGCTGCAGGAAGGGATAATTTATTGACTATTGGACCGGCCTTGATACTATGTTCATTGATCCATAATTCATCGGGTTACTTATTCGGTTATTGGATAGGTCGACTGTGTAATCTGACTGAACGTGATTCACGAACCATCGCGATAGAGGTGGGGATGCAGAATGCCGGCCTTGCTTCCGGACTTGCCAAAGCAATGGGAAAAGTAGCTACATTAGGTTTGGCCCCTGCAGTATTTGGTCCATTAATGAACATCACAGGGTCGATCCTCGCTTCCTATTGGCATCGAAAACCTCCAGCAGATAAAGATCAAACTTTGAAAAAAGAAATTTCCCCTGAATTAATGGTTCAGAAAACCTGATTTTTCCCCATGAATAATATTTTTTTTATGCTGCGGTTTTCCTTGAAATGGACGTGAACTTGTACCTATTTTATGACCGGCAATTGCATAATATAATATCATACAATAGCACGGCAACACAATGAAGTATGCCGTATGTGTGTCGAATATTTCCGTAAGGCGGCCATAGAGTAAGGGCAGCACAGCGCCTCCGCCAATCGCCATGATGAGTAATGAGGAACCGATTTTTGTAAACTTTCCCAGTCCATTGATTGCAAGTGGCCAGATAGAGGGCCACACGAGTGAATTGGCAAGACCCAATAATGCTACAAATGTTATGGAAGTATAACCCGTTGCGCTGAGTGCGATTATCGCAAATACAATTCCTGCAACAGCAGAAATCTTTAATGCATCCTCCTGTTTTATAAATTTAGGGATACAGATGATGCCAATGATATAACCGATCAGCATGTTGACAATGGTAAAGCTTGCAAAAAAATTTGCTGTTGACAATGCTATATTCAGTGATGCGCCATAACCGGTAATGGTATCAACCGCAATAACCTCGACACCGACATACAGGAAGAGTGTTATGACGCCGATCAACAAATGCGGGAAATGAAAAATACTTTTCTTGTTTGTGTTCGGGGCAGTTATAGGTTCATCTTCTATGTCAGCATCCAATTCCGGGAGACCTGAAAAATAAATAAGCAACGCAAGCAGCACAAGTGTGATCATCATAATTGCATACGGCAGTATCACGAGGCGCGCCAATTCATTCAGCATTTCATTCTTTTGCTGAAGGTTGAATGTTGCCAATTTTTTATTAAGCCCGTCAGCATTTCGTAAAATAGCAGCACCAAGAATAATCGGTGCAATCACACCTGCAATGCCATTACAAATGCCCATTACACTGATGCGTTTGGCTGCGCTTTCCCGCGGGCCAAGAATGGTGATATAAGGATTTGCCGCTGTTTGCAAAATAGTTAGACCCGCACCTTGCATAAATAAACCTAGCAGGAACAACGGGTACGCACGTGTAAGCGCAGCAGGAATAAAAAACAGTGTACCTGCAGCCATAATGAGTAGACCGGTACTCATTCCTTTTTTAAATCCTGTTTTCTTTAATACCCATGCAGAAGGTATCGCCATTACAGTGTAAGAAATATAAAAAGAGAAGGCTACGAAATATGATTCAAATGAAGAAAGCTCACAGGCAATACGAAGGTAGGGAATCAATACAGAGCCAAGCCATGTTACAAATCCAAAAACAAAAAACAGCAACCCGATGATGACGATGTTCCTATTACTTTTTTTTGTATCTGCTGTATGGATAATTAACTCCGCTGAAACAGTTTCCATGCTGAAAAGGTGATAAGATTATTTGCCTGCCTGCAGGTGATCAAGCGCTGTTTTTACACTGCCATGCTGCAGTAAAATTTTCTTTGCTTCATCATAACTGTTGATCGCAGCTTTTTCCATTAGCATTTTCACTGCACGATCCGTGATCTTATTATTGATGAGCAATACATGCACCATCCTGTTGTCTTCAACACGTCCAAGCTGAATCATTGTAGTGGTACTGATGATATCAAAGATCATTTTTTGCGCTGTCCCGCATTTCATCCTGGTGCTGCCGGTAATAAATTCAGGTCCCGTGATTACTTCAACAGGATACTCTGCAACAGCAGAAACTGGTGAACCAGGATTACTTACAATGCAACCCGTGGCAATATTATTTTTTTTGCATTCCTTCAAAGCGCCCAATACAAAAGGCGTGGTACCGCTGGCTGTAATGCCGATTACAAAATCATTCCTTGAAATATTTGCCTGTTGCAGAGCAAGCCATCCCGCAGTAGTATCATCTTCCATTTGCTCCAATGCATCCGCCAATCGGTCAACACCCCCGGCCAATATAACGTTTACCATTTCTTTGGGAATGCCGTAGGTGGTGGGTAACTCGATAGCATCAAGAACAGACAAACGCCCGCCACTGCCGGCGCCGACATAAAACATGCGTCCATTGTGTTTCAATTTAGTTGCGGCAGTGCTTTTTCAATCGCTAATGCGACAATTTTGTCTTCATTATTAATAGCTGCTGTAATTTCTTCGATGGATTTTTTTTCAAGATGCCTGTGCGCAGATGGTTGCTCGGTAATTCGCGTCATGCGGATAGAATTTCATTCGGCCCTATCGTGAGTTGCTTTTTGTGGGGGTACTTCCCTGAAAATCCTGCTTTTTAAATCGCCTATCCATGGCAATAATTTTTGTTTGTTAAGATCGATCTCTACAACTACCACAGGATCATCTTTAGTTGCCTCCTTCATCACCTTTCCTTCCTGGTCAAATACTGCGGTGATCATGTCATATGTTGAGGATACAAGGTAAAGCTGGTTTTCAATAGCCCGGGCTTTGGCAAGATTAACATCACCACCCCATATCGGCAAAAAGATTATTTCCGCACCTTTTTGTGCCAGGCTTCTCGCTGGTTCCGGAAAGGTTACATCCCAGCAAATCATTAATCCTATCGTTCCAAAATCTGTCTCAAAAACAGGAAATGAATTTCCTGGCGTAATTCCACCATCAATCTCTTCCTGGGGTAAGCTTACTTTACGATATTTTCCTGCGAGATTTCCATTCCTGTCAATGAGCACCGCTGTATTGAATACAGTATCTCCATTTTTTTCCAAAATACCGCCGACAATGTATAAATGATATTTCTTGGCAATAGTTCCAAGGAATTTGGTTGTAGGACCCGGAACAGGTTCACTTGCGGAAATATAATTAAGATTTGTACCTACTAAGGTGAGTTCCTCAGGAAGACAAACAATATCAGCTTTTTGATCTGCTGCTTTGACAATAAGTTTTGAAAACTCGACCACGTTTTCCTCGGATGACTTGCTGTTACGTGGCCGGTGATGAATGGTTGCTACTCTCACCACCCTTGGCTTAGGCGCAGTTGTTTTGTGAAACGAAGTTCCTCCAAAATGTACAACCCCATCTGCATCCCATCGGTAAACTAACTCTATTTTGGCTTTCTTTGCACCATCGGGAACGTGGTATAATTGCTTCATGTAGTTCCAGCCCTCATTCGTGCGCTTCGGAAAAGTTACTGGATATTCAGGGTAGCCAATATTTTTTCCTGAAGCGTCCAGCCAAATAATTCTTGCCAGAATGTTACGGTTTAGTTCTTCTACATCAGATGTAATAAAATTTGATTCGAATTGAAAATATTCTCCCGGTTCGACGTTGGTGGTGCTGTACCAATGTCCATTTGCATAATCTTTCCCTGCACCCATAATGACCAACGTTGGTTGTCCCTTGTACGTTATGTTACTGTCAACACGCCACTCCGGGGCGATCTCTTTACGTTGGCTTTCGAACTTCCATTCGGAGGCAACGATTTCCTGGCTGGATATGGATATGCTAATACAAAACATCGAGACAAACGACAAGAGAATGAATGGATTTACCTTCAAACTACAAGTATCCAACGGCTTAAAATTTTTTAATGAATAATACTTTTCAGAAGAGACTCAAAGATAAGATTAGTTTTTCCAGGGTAATTATCTCTAGCAAAATATCCTTGTTCACACAAGCTTCAAGGCATTCCGAAATTCAGAGCTTTGCTTTCAATTTGAATAAAATCGATATCTGCGATGAGCCTAATATGAGGACGCATCGAAATAGTTTATCGTGATCTTATGCAAAGATCAATAAGTCATTTATCGACATTCCTAAACAGTTGTTCATAATGTGGTGAGGGTTGAAAAATCCCTCCACTTTCTTCGTAAAAGGATTTGTCTGTGAGATATACTCCGTTTCGCGTTTGAGTCCACGTAGCTCCGGCTCTTGGATGGTATGTCATCATGGTATCCCAATTTTTATAGTATTGACGGCCGTTGGTTTCCTGCAAGCCAATGCCGATATTGGCAAAGGGTGCCAGGCGGGCAGCGATACACTTGTTCCAGTCTACGAGTATCGGGTTAACTGTTAAGTCAGCGCAAAAACAAGGAATCTTTTTTTGGTGGGCAAGTTGGGTAATCTTCATGGTCATACTCATTGTTTTAGCTATCGCTTTTACCGCAATTGCTGTATAACCTTGTTCAATGCGTTTTGCAGCATCTTCCACGGTGTGAGCGCTTTCATCCGCTGCAATGGTTACTCCCATATCACCTACATACATTTCATTCCTTTCTCCAAAAGGTTCTTCTATCACGGCAATCTGATCAAAAGCTCCAATTTTTTTTGCATGGTCTAAGAAACGGGATAGCGTATCTTTTTCATTATATCTTTCATTGGCATCAAAATAATATGGAATTTTTCCAGTTTTTGTGTAAGGTGTTTCATAGTGTCCGATGGCTGAATGAATGGCAGACAGGAATTCGATATCCTTTTCCAGCATTTCTTTTTGAGTCCCAGGTGAGCCAGTCTTGAGCTTCATGATGAAATATCCGTCGTCTGCGGCAGATTTAATCTTTTCGACTTTTGCCCCTACGCCGAATGAGGGCATGCTGGCAACTTTATCATGCCGCCATGATAATCCCGGTTTGTATGCATCAGGGATCAAATCGTCAAAGCGACTGATATTATTTTCACCGGCATGCAATAACCAGGCAGCATTATCAACACATACCAATGAGTTTAAGGCAAAGGTTTTTCTCAAGTTCGGATTGCCGGTTATTTTTTTGCCATAGGCATATATTTCGGGTAAAAGATCATCGAGCAGTTGCATTGGACTGGTGAAAGAATTTCCTTTCATCATTTGCAATGCTCTTTCACTCATAGCATACATTAATGCGTTGCCACCAGATTCTGAATGATCGGCGAATACTTTTGAGTCGGACCACAGCACACTCTGAGTCCCCAGGCCTATCTTACTAACGCCTGAGTCAGATTCAAGCCTGGCAGCAGTTTGCCAGAGTTCTGTTACAAAACTGCCTTTGAAATGATAAGGTATTAGAGACTCTCTCTCAAAATTTGCATCAACATTTTTAATCCTGATCTTCGATGGTCCTTTTACGATTTTATTAAAATGTTTTGGGTTTGACTGCAATCCAATCATCCCTAAGGCCATTAACGTCGCTGTTTGATTTACGAATTCTCTGCGACTGATCACTCTGCTCTTGTTTTTTTGATTGCTCATACCTCCCTTAAAATATTATGGAATATTATTCAAAGTGTACCAGGCTTCCGATGACCACAGGAACTGGCCGCTTAAGCTTTCGATGTTTTCCGGCAACCGGAAATAAATAACGTGTTCTTTCTTTAGATTCGGAATTTCCAGGTAGAGACGTTTCCTATCCTCTGATAAAGTAAGTGTGCGGATTTTTAATTTTTCCAAATCCATCTTTGGGCCGCCATAATCTGCTGTAGGAAGATACCACCATTGCTGAATTAAAAAATCAGAAGCCGATATTTTCTGCCCGGGTTTTAGTGCTTCTGTGAATTCGATTTCAAAACCTTTTGGTTTTGCCCGAACAGCGAGCATTTCAAATGTTACCTTCCCATTGTATTTCATTCGTTGGAGGCCATATTGTCTTTCTCTCCAACTCCAGCCTCCAACCATACCTATCTCACCAACATACAGTGCTCCGTCCGGCCCCCAGCAAAGACGATTTACACCTGCCTCGAGTCCCTGGGTGAAACGAAATACGGCACCCTGGTAGTCACCATTTATTTTTTCCAAAAAATCCCGATTGATACCTCCATGCGTCACATCCCCATGAAGCATTTGTCCCTTATAAGGTCCATCCTGCATCAAAATGGGTTGAGAGGGCGAGTTGGCAATTTCGTCTTCTGGCAGCAAAATCGCGGGCGGTACAATGCGAGGTGGTGTTGATAAAGAATCGGGAAGAATGCCCCATGGCATGCCGAGATAATCTCCTTTTTTAAGATGAATTAGTTTGTTACATGGAAGCCATTCGCCCTGGTTTTCACATTCAAAGATTTCTCCATCAGGACCCAACCCGATACCGTTAGGCTGACGCAATCCGTAATTGATCCATTCATAGCTTCCATCCATCCCGATCTTTATTGTTTTGCCACGGTCGCGTTGCTGCTTTTCGTTGGACATTAGTCGCATGGCTAAAGAAAGGGTGGCATAGAAATACCCGTCTTTGAATACGAGGCCAAAGGCAAATTCATGGAAATCATTACTAACACTCCAGGAATTGCAGACAGCCCGGTACTCATCAATAATTTCGTCACCATCAAGATCGATCAACTGAGTCAATTCCTGTTTTTGTAAAACAAATATTTTTCCATCCACTACGGCAATGCCTAAGGGTTCTGCCAGGCCGGATGCAATGCGTTTTACACTAATTTTATTTGTATCCCCGGTCTCAACACCACGCAGAAGATAAACTCCACCAATGGAATCCCACGTTGTAACCAATAAACCCTTATTGGGTAGAAAGGCAAGTCCACCTACTCTTGGCTTAAAAGTCTGTTTGTGGATTGTGGTGATATCGTAGCTCGGATGCAGTCCTTCAAGAGCGCCGCCCAATTCTGGTTTTTTATATTTGACTTGTTCTTCCTTTACATCAGCAGCCACGATTTTTTGGGGCTCATGACCAGGGTTTAAAGAAAAGATATAATCCAACATTGTCTTTATCTCGCTCTCACTAAGGCCGGGATGAGCAGTCATCACTGCATTTCCCCATGTACCCGTTGCACCGTCTTTGATTTTCCTGATTAGATTTTCACTTGCGGTTTTTTCGCTCCCGTATCTCTGCGCAATTTGATCGAAGGAAGGACCAACAGTTTTCCTGTCCAGTTCATGACAGGTAAAGCAGTCACTTTTTTCCATCCAATACCTACCGCGAGAATCATACTGTTCTTCTAGCCGCGGAGGAAACTGCGCGGGGAGCGGATTAAAATAGGTGATCAAAGAACTCGGCTTTTTTGCATTCAATATAAAAGTAGTGTCCCTTGCTTGTAGGGAAACGATTGTACCATTTGGAGCGCCTGACATTTTAAATAATCTTTCTAATCCCGGCTTCCCCGTTTCACTGCGTCTGAACTCAGGTCGCTCCTCTATGTCAATGGTATGTCCTGTAGAAAGGATTAACGAAAACTTCAGATAGATTTGGTTATCCTTAAAAAGATAACCCTTACTTACAATGCGAGATGAATCTTTCTTACCATTAAAATAAGCAATCCATTTTGACCGCTGCAGTGTATCATCATAGTATGCTGTTCCCCAGGTAGTGGGTTGTACATTCTTTTTGTTTGTAAATGCGGCCCCTTCCAACGCGACTCCGCCTTTCCATGCCTTATACAAAGTACAGTGAGCGAGATCATATGCTACGTAACAGGCCGAATCCAGTGCCAGCGAAAGCATTCGCGGCCTCTTGTCTAAAACCGAACGGAAAGCCCAGATCTCTCGCGGTCTTTGAATGTTATCCGATTTTTTATTTCGGCATGCCGCTAGAAAGACTATAAAACCAATAAACGCCAAGTAGTGAGATCTAATCATTGCCGTTGCGTATATAGATGATGAACTTATTCGGAATTAAAATCAGTTTCTAATTCTTCAGCTAAGGCCAATGTAAGTGTTTATGCAGAAATTTGAACGTTTCATCACTTCTCATAGAATGTCCGCCGTTAAAAAACTCAATTTCTGTCTTATCGCCGAGATTAAACTGGTCAAAAAAATATCTGACCTTTCCATACTCATAAGCAACCCACTCGTCTGGCTGTACCAGGTCATGGTGACCCCGCTCAACCATGAATGGTCTTGGGAAAATGAGGTAAGCCATCTCTGCATAACTGAACGTAACGCCCATGCTGAAATAAGGCATCTCCCATTCCAGGCTATTCATAAAGCTGCCCTGATAATGTGTGTCCGTAACCTTACGGCTCCAGTCTCCAAAGTCACCTGAACAAATGGAAAGGCAATAACCCTCTAAAACTGCCGGTACACGCATGGCCGTCTCGCCTCCATAACTCAGTCCATAAAAAGCAATTCTATCTCCATCGACAAAAGGAAGACTTTTTAGCCACTTGATAGATTGTTCATGTTGTGAAATAATAAATGAAAAAAGTGTTTTTCCGATCGTGTTAGCCTTTCGATGTAACCAGCGATAACGATCCTCACCGCGGTAAGGATTCTGTGGCGCATAAACAATGAATCCCTGATCCGCAAGTTTTGCGGCCACATCATTATATGCAGTGTTGTTACCCTCAATCAATTTCTGGGGCGTGTCGTTACGTCCATGCTGGCAAACCACAACGGGCCGTCGTTCGCCAGGCTTAATATCCTTTGGTATAAGAAGGACTCCCGCGGCAAAAAGACTTGGATAAACATCCAATACTACTTCATAACCTGTCCATCTTTCTTTCTCATAAATCTTCCGCGTACGTGGGTTTGCGGCCAGCAGCGTATCTTCAAATTTGCCTAAAATTTCTTCGTTGAAAATCTTTCGATACTTCTTTGCTTCTTCAATAAAGGAATTCGGTGAATAATACGGATGGTAAGAACTAGTGCTCCATATTCTTTTTCCAAACTCCGGCATCAGTTTGTAAAGAAAAAATCTGTTTCTCTCTTTATCGGAATCGCGGAGCAGCCATTGTACATGATCTTCGATTTCCTTTACCTGGCGTATCTGTCTTTCCCCGGCATCAAATGAACTGCGATTGTCTTTAGGGATTTCATTGGAAACGGACAACGGCAAATTATAGCCAAGAAACTGAATAAATTTTTCTAATGCCGCTTCGGATCCAAAGTTTACCGGATTATTTTTTTGTCCTGCAATGAGATACCTCGGCTGAAAACCGCGTCCTGTTAATTCGTCGATTCGATTATACTCAGATTGTACATCTTTGAATTCAGGTGTCTTCAACCTTCCTTTATACCCTGTATATTCCAAACCTTCGACCTGGATAGGATGTTCACTTGATTTTTCTAATTTCTCAACTAACTCAGGAATCATGCTGTGTTCAATGACCAGGGGACGGGGAGCAATGAGCGATGCTATTTCCGCATCTCCAAATTCAGAAAGAAGTCTCCAAACATTGCGGTAAATTGGTTCATCCCAAACCCGCTGTCGTGAATTGAAGTAGCCACTTACCAGAACAGCATCAATTCTTTTGTCAACAGCGGCCGAATAAAATGCTATGAGCGCTCCTTCACTGTAACCAGCCACCCCGATCTTTACATCTTTGTCCTGAGATTGTTTGAACCAATCTATCGCGGATAGTACTTTTTGAACTTCATATCCAATGATGTGTCGTCCCATGTGAAAAGCCTGCCTGTAAATCCACTCACGATATGTTTGTTGCTGTTCTTCTCCCGGAAAAAGAAAAGTTCGGCTGATAATAACTGGAATCAACACCTGGAATCCGTTCTCTGCCAGGCGACGTGCAAATTGCGATTCAACAGCTATACCCGGCAAAAGTCCGACAAGTTGTTCAGGTTCCTGGTCTGCATCCGGTATTGCTATGATGTTCGCCTTTGGCTTTGTTTTTGGCTGAAGTAACAGTCCCTCACCATACACTCTGTTCAATACCGGCCATCGAACCTGATAAACCCTGTATTTTGCTGTTTCTGCAATTAGATCAGGATCATTATTAATTGAAAATTTTTGCATGAATGATTGCGGCTGCTTGTCCGCAATACCAACATTGTAATTAACGAATGAATCGGCTTTGTCTTCAACTCCAATACATTTCATAAACCTTCTTCGATTGGGTTCCACCGATTTCTCATAAGCTTCCCGTGAAGTAAGATCGCGATTCCATAACTTTAAACGATTGGCGATAGATCCATTAATCTTTCCCTCAATGAATTTGTGTGCACTATCAAGCATCTTTGCGGACAGATCGCCTTCCCAGGTGAGTGATTTTGTTCCGGGAAGTACTTGTTGCATATTGCTAAATGAAAAATTTACATCACTGCGATTCGCGGGAATTTGAAATGCCTCAACTCTCCCGATCACGCAGCATACGCATAAGCTGATGAGTGAAACTTTATTTTTCATTGCTGGTCATTATCGTTTAAACCTGCTGCCATAGTTCCTGTGCTTTTTGTAGATCCTTTTTCATCGCTTCAAAAACTACTTGTTTATCA
>VBAU01000250.1:0-5092 GCA_005883855.1 Bacteroidota bacterium | reverse complement strand
ATTTATCCGGTATTGTTTTAATAACTTAAAGTACGTTTTAAAGTCTACCATCCCTTGTCCCATGGGAGTATTCTGTGTATCCCATTCTCCATTTTTCTTCTCCCACATGAAATCTTTAATAGCTATCGTTTTGATTTGGGCTTGTACCAGGCGAAGACCATTCTGCCATGACAAGCCACCTTCCACAACCGCATGCCGGATATCATATTGCAGCCCCATGTATTGCTTGTCGGCCTCTTTTAATAATTCCCACAGCTCCCAGATAGAAGAACCTACCGAATTTCCCGCATGGTTTTGATAACATCCAATCAATCCGAGTTCTTTATTAAGGTGGCTTAAGTCTCTTACTTTCTGTTGGAATTCCTGCAACGCTTCGGGAATAGTTTTCTCTTCAGGGTAGGCAAACCAGTTCATGCGATAGTATTTAATTCCCAGTTTAACGGCCACCTCTAATACATTTCTGTCTGTCTTATTATTTGCATCTTGAACAGCTGTAGTCATAAGCAAGGGAACCAATCCAAACTTGCGCATAGCTTCTATCGCTTTAGGCAGATCGCTTTCGACACGTTCCGGCAACACATGACCATTGGGACGAACGGTCAGGTCTATTCCATCAAAACCCATCTCAGCCGCCGCTTCAGCCATATCATGGTAGTCCAAAAACTGTAGGTGCTTGGAGAATATATTAATCTTCAAACGATCCACTGCCGCAGTTTGAAACAATGAGAATAAATTTCCATCCATGAAGGGAAAAAGACTGGTTGTTATTAATGACTTCTTCAAAAAATTTCTCCTGGATTGGCTATCGCTTTGGGGTTTCATGCTTTAATATTTTTGTCGCATTTTCATGGTAAACTTTCTTCAGAACATCATCATTCAAACCAAAACCGTATGAGGGCCAATGATAAAACCTGTAATAATAAAAGTGTTCATCCAGTGATTCCAGGATACGAAATGTTATTTCGTACATATCCGATTCAGGAATATTGTCAGTTCCATACAAAAGTTTATCCTGGTACTTTTTATAAAAAGTTGCCATATACCTCGGAATAGTAGAGGTTTCTCCAAAACGAGCTGAGGCGTCGGCATAGAGATTTTTGTATTTATCGAGGAGTGATCCTAATATTGAAAGGTCATACTCACAATTTGCGTAATGACAGGCGATGAACGTTGTATGGGGATTGTCGCGGACAGCATTATCAAGGGTTTTAATCAGAGCGGCATGACCAAAAATGCCTTTTTGTGTTGAATCGATTCGCCACGTATAGGCATTCATGAGTCCATCGTTTGTTGAATCCATCGGCAGGTACATCCATATTGGTTCCGCCACGTGAATATTGATCGGAATGTTCAACTCGCCACATCTTTTAAGTAAGGGCCTCATGAGCGGGTCATCAATATGTGGCCCAAATCCCGCGGAATATCTTAAACCAAAACCTTTATCACTCAATTCTCCAACTCCCCGGGCACCTGCTTTTACACATCGCTCAAGCTCCTTTACAGCCTTTTCGGTCCAACCAGGTTCCTTGAACCCATCGATATCAAATCCACACCATACCTCAAAACGATCACCATATTTGGCATACCTGGAATAAATACTGTCAAACCCGGTTCCAACAGCACCGCTTAAAATAATCGTTTTTTCTATTCCGGCCTGGTCCATCGTCTTTACCCACTGGGCCACTTCTTTGTCGGTTTTTGCAAAATCATGAGAATGCATATCGATCGCTGGAAATTTCGCTTTTGTGATTGTCGTTGCAGGAACTCGAAAAATTGATTTCGGACGGAAGTCTTTTAGTTTTATTTCCTCCGGATTTTGCGAATGACAAGGTTCAGCCTCCACAAGAATGATGACTGTAAGAAATGAAACAAGAAGCCTATTCATTTTTGGTTTGATAAATGTTGACAAATTAGGAATGAGTATCACTCTCCTGGTTCAAAAGAAATCAATAAATAGCAGTCACCGTGCCCTTTTGTAAAATATTCGTTTTCCCCTTATTTGAATAGGTTGCTATCCACACGTAAGTACCGGGAAGAACTCTGTTGTTCTGCACTTTCCCATCCCATTTTTTAAATGGATCATTGCCCTTAAACACAAGCTGGCCGAAACGGTTAAAAACAGACAATGAGTAATCTTTTACGGTGCTTAAATAGCCAAGCGCCCCGAAAAAATCATTTTGCCCGTCATCGTTGGGCGTAAATGCGGTCGGGAAAAATATAAGTCCGCAATCGCCAATTATCTTTATTGTGCCTGTCACTGTGCAAGCAAGGTCGTCAACTACTTCAACGGTATAAATTCCTGGACTTGTGACAACATAATTTGCCGAAACAGAATTATCCTGCCATCTATAGCTAGTGTAAGTTCCAGGAGACAAAATGATCTTATCCCCCGGACATAGCGTAGTATCGTTGCCAAGAAAAACCGGATTGGGCTTAACGTTTAGAATAGTTGCTAATATGGAAGTGCTGCAATTATTTTGATCAACAACAGTTAAGCGGTAGTTACCCGCGCGCACATTATCTAAGGTTGATGTTGTGTTGCGATATGGCGTCCATAATAACCTATACGGGAATGTGCCACCGGTTACGGTAGCGCTGGCGCCGCCGTTGTTTAAATCGCAGTAAGAAGAACGAGTGGCAATGGCAATTTTTAGAGCTTCGGGTTGCGCAATGATTACTGATGCGGTTACCGTACAGCCCACTGAATCCTCTAATTTCAGATTGTATGTGCCGGCACCAATATGGTTGAGGGGATTACCATTAAAAATTTGTGTGTTATTTATCCATTGAAAATTGTAAGGGGGCGTGCCACCGATAACGATGGCATTTGCAGAACCTGTAAGTTCGTCTGCACATGAAACGTCTGTATGTGAAAGCTGAAGATCGATGGGAGTTGATGATGCAATAACCACCGTGTCATTTCTTATGCAACCATGGTTGTCCTTTATCATCACGGTGTACTGCCCGGGCGCCAGGTTGTTGACAAAAGCATTTGTATAATTGCCGGGGCTCCATGTGTACTGGTATGGACTCGTACCTCCAATAACCTCTATAGAGGCATTGCCATTATCGCTGCCACAAAATGTATTTTGAACTTTGATTGCTGAAGTAAGCGCAGTAGGTTGATGAACAATTACACTGGCAAGCGCTTTGCAACTCCTCGCATCCGTAACTATAACAGTATTGTTGCCTGCAGCAAGATTATTGTTGCCGATTGTATTTCCTCCGGCATTTAACCACGTGTAATTATATGGTGAAATTCCACCGGAGACGGTAACCGTTGCTATTCCATCAGCACCACCAAAACAACTTACCTCCTTGACAATTGAAATCGATGCCTCGAGGTCACTTGAATCTGGCAGGTCAATGTTTATGGCCTTATAACATAGGTTCCCGTCCTTGACGGTGACCATGTAAGTGCCCGACGGAAGATTTTTTGCAGAAGACGTGTTACTCACATTAGGGGACCAGCTATAAGAATAAGGAGGTACTCCCCCTGACATTGCGATATCAATGCTTCCATTCGTGGTTGCACAATCTGGCTTGACATTTTTTAGATTGTATAGCAGGGGCGGAGGTTCACCCAGAGATATATGTGCTGATGCAGGGCATCCCTCTTTGTTTAGTATCGTGACGTTATAATCACCGGCACCCAGATGTACAGCCGTTCGCGTAGTCTGTGCAGGGTTACTGTCCCAGTGATAGGTGATCGCCGAAGTATCACCAGTAAAATTAACCGTAAGGATACCGGTCGTATCGCCGTAACAACGTATCGGATTTACAGCTGAGGCAACCATGTTCTCTATGATTTCTAACTTGGGCAGCGTAAACGTTGACGAGCCATTTGCCGACCCGGATACTGTCAACTTTACATTGTAAATCCCTCCCAACGTGTAAGCATGCGTTGGATTTTCGAGCGTTGATGTATTATCTACCCCTGATGACGGATCACCGAAATCCCAAAGAAATGACGTGGGACAAAACGTTGATGTGTTTTTAAAATTTACGCGTAGATTGCTGGAACAGTTATACGTGAATGAAGCGACACTGGCAGGCGCTTCCTCAATGATAAAATCATCAATTGCAAAACCATCAAAGTCGTTGCAGCCCGAATTGCTGGCAAATACAAACCGAAACAGGACACTTGGTGCACCGACGAGGTTAGGTAGAATATGTTTTGCCGTCACCCATCCCGCGCTTCCTCCACTTACGAAACATGGAGGTCTTGACGACTGCATATTTCCCGACCATGCGTCCTGGTTACCTGTGCTTAATAGTGGGCCATCGTTGTACCATTTTTCGCTGTAGCAAACATTGGTTTCATTCTTGCCCCCCAGTAGTTGCCACGTAGTTCCCTTGTCAAGTGAATACTGAAGATTAGCTCCATCAAATTTTGCTTCAGTCTCCCAGAATACTTTAAATTTTACGGAGGGGTTTTTAAGATTGGTAAAATCAAAACAGGGACTTTTTAACCAGGCGTTTTCATCGCCGTTGTAACCTCCCCTTTGCAGACCTCCCGTGATCCAGCATTTTAAACCCGAGCCCGCAGCGTTGATAACGGCTTTTGACGGAGTTCCCCACGCCCAGTCAGAGAATGTGCCGCCTGTAGTCCAGTTGCCGTTTGAGGCCTCGAAATTTTCCGCGTACGGAAACTTGCTTATCGGGGAAGTACATTGGGAAAAACAGACGTATGGGGCAAGACATGGGACTAATGAGACAATGATTCTTGCCCATCGTAAGAAAATAATATGATTTATTCCTTTTTTCATTAGAAAAGGAAATGGAATTACGCTATTTAAGTTAAATATAAAAGGCGGTTTCCGACCCGCCTTCTGCGATTAATTATGTTCAATGTAAAAGAAATTCTTCAGGAGAATCCTGTCCAATTGTTTTATTCCCAAAAGAATCAATCGCTTCTATCACGACTTTGTAGAACCCAAATCTCTGTTCTGGAATTTTTTTACTGAACACATTATCTCCTGCTACACGGTCTTCGGCTATGCCATCATCTTTCAATTCAATTTCAAACGATTTAGAAGGATCCTCCTTCAGGACGAATTTAGCTTTTACAGAGCGAATTTTTGAGCCATCG
>VBAU01000533.1 GCA_005883855.1 Bacteroidota bacterium | reverse complement strand
CATAGTCGCCACCATGATTTAGAAATGTTTTCTGAATACCATAGCCGTAATAGTTTGGATCATCTTCCTTCCCGTAGGTCTGCATGATTGCGAGCGATTTTGAATTCAACAAGGTTTTTTCAACCAAAACAGCTTTTATAAATGTGAACAAGTCAAATACATTGCTGTATAAACCACCATATCCATTGCCACTGCCGGTAACCAGGTTCGACACATTCACGATCGTGTTATTATTGTACAGGTCAAAGTATCCTTGTGCAACTGAGTTGGGCAAGGGATCGTAAGGTTGGTAGTATGTGTACTGCAATTGAAGCGGATCAAGAATATATTGTTTAAGAAGATCCGCGTGGTTTCTGTGAGTGGCCGCCTCAATCACCATCTTAATGAGAATGGTATTGGTGTTGGAATAAATAGCAGTATCGGATGGAGCAAAGAGGGGAGGTTTATTGTAAATGAACTCCAGCAATTCTTCTGGTTGCCATTTCTTGCTGGGATTATTTAAAACCGCAAGATAAAAATCGTTTTGTTCGATGACATCTGGAATACCCGTTTCGTGATTCATGCATTGACCCAGCGTGACCAGGTTGCCATTGGGTAATTTTTTAATAACATCTGGTGGTAACCACTGAGAGATTTTTGTATGAATGGCGTTGTACCCGATGCCTGTGTTGGCAGAATCTTCCATTAACCTAAATACGAGGGTGCTCATAAAAAATTTGGTAATGCTCGCGGCTTTGGAAATAGTACCCGGGACAAAATCAATGTCATTTTCGATATCGGCCTTTCCCGTCGCCCCGATCCACGTTCCACTTTTGTCGCTTATTAATAGTGAAATACCGGGTAGGCCCTTCCGTCTATATTTTTCAAGCAGGGACTGAAGGGCCGTGTTTCTTGGATGCAGATTGCTGCTGTCTTTCCATGGTGAACCTTCGCCGATCGAACGAGTTTGCATGATCTGCGGCTTTTTGCAGGACGTGGTAATCATCATAGACAACGCAATCACCAACCATATGGGTTTCATAAATTTATTTTTTGTGTTCATCGTTTTGATTTCAAGTTGCGGCAAACGCCAATTATAAAAGTATTGTAGGGTAACAAGGGAACATAAGATCTTACAAACGGCATTTGAACCATCTGCTGGTAGGCTGTAAAGATTTTTATTGGCCTTGCAGAATGGGGGTTAAGCGTATAACCAATTCCAAGTGAGAACATCGCCATAGCCTGCATTCGCCCTGCGCCTTTACTTTTTACATAATCGCCATTGCTGTCCAGTTTGAGTTGAGCTGTTGCCGATATGGAGTGCATATATCCGGCGCCAAGAGAAGTTTCAGCTGAGAAATGATCGGTGATCTTGTATCGATAGCCAAAGTTTAGGTAAAATGGAATCGCATGCTGGACATATCGGTGATAGAAATAACCAAGCTTTAATTCAAGAAACCAGTCATGATTTTGGCCCATAGAAATATTTCTTCCATATGTTGCCTGGATGCCAGGATGAAATGTTTCGTCAAACAATCCTGCGAACTTGCCAAATGGTTTTGCATTTTGTGCACTGAATGCAGCAAGGCTCACATATTTATTCGCTCGGCTTTGGGCTTTTGCATTTACTGAAAGAAAACACAACAGCAAAAAAGAAAAAAGCGGCCTCATTTGTTTCAGTTTAAATTCTTTTGAATATTATTGACGTGTTTCATATTAATGCTCTTTCCTTTTTCAGATAGTAATAATAGGAGGACCAGCCTTCCATAGTCACTATCTTACGAGAGGGCAGTGGCACTAGTTTTATTTCTGGTGGAACAGTTACATTTATTGTTTTAATTTGTCCCTTAGCAGCTGCACCAAGCAACAGCGCAACCGAAAAAATAATTCCTGTGTGAAAATGATTCGCTTTCATAACATAATGGTTAGTGAATGATGACGAGTTTTTGCTCGCTTATCCGACTAGTTGTTTGAAGACGCGTTAAATATGTTCCTGCAGGGAGATTAGCGGTTCCGAATTCTATTTTCTGTTGGACCCCCTTATGCGCCTCGCCATTGAAAATAGCTGTGACTAATGTCCCGTTCATATCATAGAGGCCGATTTGTACTTTTCCGGATTTTGTTGGCTCAAAGAGAACAGAAACGTGGTCGGAGGCCGGATTCGGGAAAAGGATCATTCCCTTTTCGGCAGAATTGGGCTGTTGATGTTCAATC
>VBAU01000249.1 GCA_005883855.1 Bacteroidota bacterium | reverse complement strand
TATTCATCATTCATCATTCATCATTCATCATTCATTCATTCATCATTCATCATTCATCATTCATCATTCATCATTCATCATTCATCATCCATCATCCTCTCCACCACATTCTTCGCACTCACCAACGCCGCCTCTACGGTTCCCGGCGAAGGTCCATTATAGAAAGCTTCTCCTGCAAAATATATAGTATCGTGAATGGGCGTACTAAAAAGTTCCTGCACTTTTACAGATTCAACTGTGCTGTAGCTATATCCGCCCTTTGAAAAACGGTCGTTACGCCAGTTCGCAATATGCGAAGCGGTGAGCAAACCTTCGACCTCACCAATAGCTTTCTTAAAAATAGTTGAGAGCGATTGCAGCGCCAATTGGTGGATGCTGCTGTCATCTTTCTCCTCGAGTGCCCAGGCCTGTCGTCCTCCCGCCCAGCCTGTGAGTAAAGGATAGTCTGAAGGTAATTGCGTCCACCATGTCGGAATGGGTGTCTCGGCAAAAAGAAATCCGATATTTTTCTTCTTGCCTTCCCAAAATGATTCCTTAAACTGAAATAAAATTTTTACCACGGAACCGAAACCAATCTTCTTTGCGGCGTCGACATATTCATTAATGGCAGGTTGAAAGTTGATGACGGGAACCTCTGCTTGCAATACACCTAACGGCACGGTAACAATTACTTTGTTGCCATAGTACGTCTGGCCGTTTTCGGTAACAACGGTCACTTCATTACGTTTCCAATTTATTGCAGTTACAATTATTGAGGTATGAATAACACCTCTCGCTTCTCTGCACTTTTTTTCCAGGTAATGGATCAGTTGGTCATTCCCGCCCGGAACGCGATATTGCTCATCTTCTTCCATCCATTCTTCCCTTAGGGCCAGCACGCTGGCTTTGGATGTATCAGCCAGGTCAAAGCCCTCGGCAAAGCGAAGCACAGAAGTTCTTAACTGTTTGTATTTATCATCGCTAAAATTTCTTTGCAGAAATTCATCTACCGTTACATCATCTCTTACTTCATTCATATGCTCGATCAGTTCCTTCCAGCCAACCGTAAAATCATCCTGCGTCTTCCATTCCCCATCATTTCCAACACGGCCCATAGTCCCCCTTACCGGTTTGTATTCAATGTTGCCCTCCTTCAACAGCTGAACAGTTAAAGGCAAGTTTCCATGAACAAACTCGCAACCTCTTTCGACCGGTCTTTTGAATGCTGCATCGCGAATGGTATGGATTCTTCCACCAAGCCGATCATTCGCCTCAAGAATGGTCACTCGATTTCCTTGTTTCAACAACTCTGATGCGGCCATCAATCCTGCAGCGCCACCACCGACAACAATAATATCATGCTTGGATCCATTCATACTCTGGGGAAACGCAAAAGTGAAGACCTCAATATTCAATTTTGTATTCAAATTTCGATGGACTGTCAAAAAAATCATCGCTGGTAACCGTGATGGTTACCTTCTTTTTGTCCTGCGATAATGTCAACCCCTTACCTTCTGCCTTTTTAGCGGGCCGCGGCAAGTTAATTACGTAATTCGACGTGATTGGGGAACCCATGCCAGACATCTGCTTTAGGGATTGCATGTATTCGTCATTGGGCACGGTAGCATACTTTGTTTTATTTAGTGTTTTTGAAATGAGATTGTTGGTTACCGTGACATCGAAAAAATCGTCGAAGGTTTTAAATTGCCCCTTGCCTCCCGCTCCGAGCCCGCTTGGCATCTGGTCACCTACAGGCAGCTTTTTGGAGATCGCTTCAGACACTTTTGGCATAGCTGCGTTCAACATTTGCAAGTCGCTAAGCTTCTGAAACGGGAAATTGGCTTTAGTGATTAACTTCTCATCCTGCATGTTGAGGCTAAGTTTCATGCTACCCTGGTTGATAATTTTCTTTTGCGCCGCGTTCAACCCCTCGATGCTATCTGCAATCCCCGCAAATGATATAGTAGTATCAGTATTTGGCACCCTGTTAACGCTATCGCCACCCATTGTTTTTAGCATGCCGACCAGGTTACTCATATCTGAAGTATTACTTAGCGAACCACTTCCATTCTTATTGATCGTAATTTCCTGTGTCGTCTCACAGCCAATCAGCAAAATGGTACAGACCAGGGAAAAAAGGGAGATAAATTTTTTCATTGTATGTAACGATTAAATATTTCAGAAATTTTATGCGATCATTTTAAATACCATCTCTTTTAATAGAGAAGCATCTGGTGTTCCCGAATTGTTTATCCCGATGCTTTTAAGATTGTAGTCACTTAATAATAATAACAGCTTCTCTACATCCGGATAAGAATAGATGTTGGCAGCTTTTAAATAGTCTTTAATAAAAAATGGATTAATGCTTAACGACGCCGCGACAGATTTTTCATCTCTCGTATTGAGTCCATGGATCATGAATACTTTACTAAAAAAACTATAGAGCGAAGGAAGTATGAATTGAATAGGCGCTGCTTTGGGATTAGCTTCAAAATATTGAATAATCTGAATGGCCCGGGGAAGGTTTTTTGAAGCTAATGCCGTCTGCAACTCAAATACGTTATAGTCTTTACTTACTCCAACATACTTTTCAACATCGTCTTCGGTAATATTTTTTCTGCTGCTGAGATTGATTAATATTTTGTCGACCTCATTTTCGATGCGGGATAAGTCATTGCCGATATGATCAACCAATAACGTGAGCGCCTTACCGGAAATCGTGTGCCCTTTTGATTGAATCAATTCGTCTGTCCATTCGGGGAGCTGGTTGTCGTATAATTTTTTTGTACTGAGAACAACCCCTTTTTCTTTCAGCAACTTGGCCAGCGTCGTGCGGCCGTCCACTTTCTTTTCCTTATACGAAACGACGAATATTGTAGAGCTAAGCGGGCTTTCAATATAAGCTTCGAGTTTGTCAAGGTCACGCATTTGCTGAGCTTCTTTTAGTAATACCACCTGTTTGTCTGAAAACATTGGATATCGCCGGCATGCATTTATTATATTAGCCCAATCGGCGTCTTTTCCGTAGAATACAACTAAATTAAACGCTGTTTCAGATTCGTTTAAAATTTGACTCTCCGCATAATCCATTACCTTATCTATGAAGTACTCCTCTTCGCCTTCGAGCCAGTAAATAGGTTTGTATTGGTGTTTTTTCCAGTCAGAAATGATCGCATTTGCCAGCATAATACGCTAAGATACAAGGTTTATTTACCCGAATATTTCGGATTTTATTCAAAGAAAGTTTTCTGGCACGGTTTTTCGAAAATCAGGGGCAGGCTGAAACTTCAGAATGCGAATAAACCCATCCCGATCCCGTCGGGAGCATTTACAAAAGGATCAGCTCCAGAAATAAATTTTATACTATAAAAACCTTCGACAATGACAAACACTAATTATCCTTCGGCTTCTCCAAACCCACAGCCAAGAGGTGGCAATAACAAAAGTATTGTTATCGGTGTATTGGCTGCTGCCTTATTAGGTACGTGGGGCTATTGGCTGTACAAGAACAACCAGTCGGCAACGGAGATCACCAGTCATCAGACCAAAGAAACAGCTTACATGTCTGCCAGAGATTCTGTGCAATTGCTGTACAATGATGCATTGTCTCGCTTGGATTCCATCACAGGAACCAACAATAACTTGCAGGGACAATTAGTTGACCGTAACAGCGAGATTTCCAAAATGAAATCTGAAATCAACAGCATTTTGAGAAAGAAAAATGCTACTGCGGCCGAATTGGCAAGAGCAAAGCAATTGATCAACGAGCTCAATTCGAAGATCGAGTCACTTGAAGCCGACAATGCAAGACTAACGGGCGACAACCAACAGTTAACTTCAGCCAACACGCAGTTAACTACAGAAAAAACAACGCTCGAGCAAAACCTGCAAACTACAACAGCTGAAAAAGATGAATTAGCGTCTACAGTTGATGTGGCCTCTACCTTTAGCGCTTCTAATTTCAAAATCACTCCGATCAATGAAAAAAGAAACGGCAAAGAAAAAACTACGACCACGGCAAAACGTGTTGACAAGCTGGTTTTGACTTTTGATGTGGAAAACCGCGTCGCAAAGTCCGGTCCTGCCGACATGTATGTGATCGTCACGGCTCCTGATGGCCATGTAATTTCTGACGCATCAATGAATTCGGGCTCATTTACAACCCGCACTGAAGGTGACAGGCAATTCACTTCAATGGCAAACATCGACTATCAGCAAGGCACAAGGAAGGCGGTTACTATTCCGATTCGTCAAAGTGACTTCCAAACTGGCGATTACAAAATCGAAGTTTATCAAAATGGGTTCAAAATCGGTGAAGGTGTAAAAGCCCTTAAAAAAGGTGGTTTATTCGGTTAATTGAAGTTTCCAACTCCTACAACCACGACCGTCCTGATTTTTTCGGGACGGTTTTTTTTATTGAAATGTTTTTCCCTCTCCCCGTCTTACTATGCCAATGTCATTGGGCTTCATCCATGTAAAAATTCTAATGTTAAACAGAAAAAATATTTAGCCACATTTTTTTCACAGTATGTAAAGCCAGCCGCCTTTCGAATACCATTTCTGTACTTTTACTCGTCAAGCAAAACATTCTCTCATGCCATATCGATCAAGATTTGCACTGCTGCCTGCGGTGCTATTTTTAGCTGCCTCGATTACTTCCGCGCAAACAAATTTCAAACTAAAATACAATAACTCGTCTGTCTATGCGGGTATTGAGGTAGGTTCAAAGGGCGTCAAGATGAGCGTTATCGAAATTGGAAAAAACGCCCAGACTCGCGGAGCTTTCAATATTTTAAAAGACAGTTCGGTTAACACCGATTTCATTTCCTTTTCTCCGTCAACATTTCACAACACGTTACAGGGATTGTGTGGCTTATATTTTACCTTGACCAAGCAATACAAAATTCAACCCCAACTAATATTCACGCTGGTGAGTAGTGGCGTAAAGATCCAGGCTGAAAAAGAAAATAAAACCAGTTGGGTAAACAATTTAATTGATTCATTCAGGCTTAACATAAAAGAGCAGGACAGACAGGTGTCGATGATTGACGTGCTGGAAGAAGCAAGACTCTCCCATCTCGGGATTGTTCCTGAGACCAGGAGATATAACACATTCCTTATCGACATCGGAAGCGGTAACACAAAGGGTGGCTACTTTCCCAATGGCAATACAAAAGATTTTAGACTCTTTCAACTTACCTGGGGTACGAAAAGCACGGCAAATGCAGCAGAAAAAAGATGTGGTGATGATAATGGTTTGACCAATTTCAATAAGCAATTGTACCGGGTGCTTTCCGAAGCAGAAAACGCTGAGATCATTTATGCTGTGAATGAAAGCGGATCGTATCCGAAAAGTGACAACGTCGCTTTTAGCGGTGGTATTGCCTGGTCCGTTGCAACGCTAATGTTCCCCGAGTTGATCGACAATTCGGTTGTGGCAGTTACATTTGATCAAATATTGAAATTCCAGGAGAAATTGTATAATAATTTTTCTTCAGTTTCCGAGTCTTATCTTACAAAGAACCTGATAGATAAAAGCCTGGACAAGGAGGCAATTTCAAAAGAAATTAAGCGGGTACACCAGGTATTCGATCAAAAATCGTTGATGGCGGGCACTGGCTTGCTGGTAAAGATCATGCGACAGTTTCAATCTGTATATGAAGGAAAACAGTTTTACCTCGTAAAGAACGGACAAGTAGGATGGATATCCGCATACGTCGACCAAAATACAAGCAAGTAACAACAGCGATGGTCCCCATACTGATTGAATATCCCAACATCAATTCTTAACTGCCTGCCTTATGAGAGATTCCAAAAATCTCCTTCTCATTTTAATTTCTGCCGGGCTGATGCTCACCTGGGTTTATCATTTATATGATAAATCGCATTACAGCAATCACAAGTTTGAAGTGTTGGTAAAAGATTCGCTGGCGACCCAAGAGGCCATCAAAGATTCGCTCCAAAAATTATTCAATGAAAAAACCCATGAACTCGACACAACCAGGATAGCAACAGATTCATTGAAAGGTAACCTGGACTCAACAAGGCTAAAGATCTATGAACTCCGAAGGCAAATTTCTGACATTTTGGAAAACAGAACCGTAACTAAAGCAGATCTGAGGAAGGCAAGAGATCTCATTGCAGAATATAAAGACAGAATCGAAGAGATGAAAGCACAAAACAATGACCTTGAAACCGAGCGACAGCGATTGAATGGCGAATTAACGCAGTTAAATGATCAAATGAAGGGGTTGCAGGAAAATATTCAGAAAATATCCCAGGAAAACAAAGAGCTTACGGAAACGATCAACCAGGCGTCAACTTTCATAGCTTCTGACCTGCATCTTTCTGCTGTCGCTACGCGGTCAGGTGACAAAGAAGTTGAAGCTTCCTCAGCTAAAAAAGTGGACAAATTCATCTTTTCATTTACGGTACAAAATAATATTGTAAAAAACTCTTACTATGACGTGTATGTTGTGATTACTCAGCCCGGAAATAAAGTCTTACAGAATGATGTTTGGGGAGCTGACTCCTTTGCCTCAACAGAAGGCAATAAACCATACACAACAAAGATTCATTTCGAATACACTCGCGGCGAAAAAAAGAAAATACTTTACACCCTTCAGCCCGACAATTTTATTCCCGGAACTTACATGCTGCAAGTTTATCAAAACGGAATATCGTTAGGCGAAACCACGAAAATGCTCAACTAAAAAGGTCCCGAGTGGCGGGACCTTTTCTGTCGTTTATTCAATTATACAATTGACTACAAGTTGTGAGCGAAACTTAGGTAGTACACTCCGCCCACGTCAGGGTTGCCAAAAGCACTTTTATAATATTTATTCAGGAAGTTGGACGCCCCGATCCTAAACTGGCTGTTGCTGTTCTTAAGTCTCCATGTCCATTGAGCGTCTAAGGTTCCATAAGATGGAATCGTCCCGGTTGCAAAAGTGCCTTCCCAGAAAACTTCATCCTGCCATCTCCAAATTATATTAAATCCCGTGTACTTTGTCACCCTTTCATTACTCAAACCAATGTTGTATCTCACCTTCGGCGTGTTGAATTGCGTAAAGTATCCGGCTGGAACATCGTTCAATCTGTCTCCCGACACATTTGCTGAAATATGGTAAGCCTTTCCAAACTCATAATCCAGACTTACGCCCCAGCCGATGGCATTTACGTTGGTAGTAGAGTTCACGACGAATGAATAGTTAGTAGTCGTAAAAGGACTAGCTAATTCTGTGAGTTCCGTAACAGGATTTGAACTTGCAGATTGCCCTCTGCCCACTGCTACTCTCGCAATAAAATCTTTGTATTGGCTGTAATACAAATAACCATCAAACAACAGTTTTTTGGTAAGCAATCCGCGGTACCCTATTTCATAGGAGTTAACCGTTTCGGGTTTCAGATCCGGAAAGGTTGCATTCACCAAGACACCCGGGTTAAATGAGATCCTGTATGCAGCTATACTTTCAGCGGTCTTTGCTGGCTTGGTATCAAATTGGTAATAAGAACGGAATTTCTGTCCCATTCCAATTAGCCAGACTGAGCCACCGGTAAGAAGATTGATGTATTGATCCTGCGTTGAAGGAAAGCGATACGCCTGTTGATATGATAACCTGATAAAATTATTTTCTGCCACTTTTATCAGAGCGGTAGCGCGGGGAGTGAACCGTCCCTGGAAATTTTCGTTCTTGTCATACCGTCCGGACAATGTAATCTTTAGTTTCTTATCTATGAACCAACGCTGGAATTGTACATAAGCCCCGATCTCATTAATGTGAATAGCACCTGCTGTATCTGCAAATATGCTTCCATGCGAATTCAGACTAAACTGACGAAATACAAGTGTTTCAGCAAACTTTACATATTCTGTAAGATTCATTTGGCCTTCTACATGATACATGTCTGTTTGGTCATCAAACTTGGCGCCTCCGTTTCCAATTGTTGTATGTTTAGCATTTGAGAATGCGGTATTGAATTGGGATGTGCCCGGTAAAAATCTTCCTGAATCAGCAACAACTCTTGCAGCACTATGCGCCTGCACATCCGAATAACTCAAAACTCTCCGCGATTCGCTATATGCTGCGGCATACCTGGTCAACCAGTTCTGGTCGGATCGCCATGCACGATTAATGTAAATTCCTGCGGTTGTGGCCGTGTATGAATCGCCTCCATTTTCCTGGATAGTGTATCCTCTCACAAACCAATTTTTTCCCTTAAACTCCAATTTGTACTGGCCCATTTTAAAATTCTTAATGGCATATCTGTCGGCGCCAGTATATACGGTTGTCCCGGTGCCCCAATAACCTACCAGCGAGGCCTCGACATTGTCATTGATCTTGTAATTTATTCCTCCATTTATGCCAGTTCTGGACACATTTTGGTTAGGAAGAGTGTTGTTATTAAATCCGAGGTTGATTGGAACAAAACCCTGCACTGCGGCAAGATAAGCGGCCTTTTGATCAGGTGGGATGGGAGCTGCATTTACAACGGCACCGACATTTGCAAAATAAGAGTTCAACTGAGCATTAGTCGGATTATTTCCTAACACCGAGTTCGTATAGGCGGTAAGGCTGCTTGTTGCGCCTCCACTTAATGCACCGGCAACGGCAGTCGAAAGGGGGTTTGTCTCAACAACATGAGTGTATGCCTGCCCAAATAGATACAAATTCGCGCTAACTTCATCGCCGTAGACATTTACTCCATTATAATTCGGGTCAGATTGCCGGTCGCCGGCCTTTACTTCACTGAAGACATTATTACGCAGCAAGTTTCTGTTATCCTGGGCCTGCCAATCATGAGCCTGGATATATTGTGAACTGATTTTGAACGCAAGTTTTTTATTCACCTGTTTAGCCCAGCGCAACGACCAGTCATAATATGGAGAAAGAGGTCTCTGCTTCCCATCAACGTGGTTCATCCCTTGTTTGATTTCGTAACTGAACCCCTGGTACTTCACCGGGTCTTTGCTGTTGATAAGCAATGTGCCATTCATTCCTCCTGAGCCATACAAAGCAGATGATGCTCCTTGCAATAACTCCATGTTGTCAACATCCAGGGAAGTGGGTCCTACAATACTTCCCACAGAAAAGTTCAACCCCGGTGCCTGGTTATCGATTCCATCGATTAGTTGATTAAATCTTAAGTTACCGCTTCCATTGAACCCACGAGTGCTTGGGGTATTGAAAGTGAGGCTCGACGTGGTAAGGTCAACACCTTTCAGGTTTCGGACTGCATCATAATAAACAGGAGTTGGAGCATTACGAACGTCGCGGGCATTCATCCGTTCTATAGAGACAGTCGTTGAGGGGTGCGTGTAGCAGCAACAACGACTTCAGTGCCCAATGTGGCGGACGGGCTAAGGTCCACGGAGAGACTAGTTCCGGCCGACGTCACCGAAACTTCTTTTTCTTCAAAACCCACAGAGGTAAACACAAGCGTAACGGGCAGTTTGGCAACTGCAAGTTTAAAATCTCCATTTTCATTTGTGGAAGTCCCCTGGTTAGTTCCTTTTACAGCAACAGAAACAAAAGCAAGGGAATCATTAGTGACGCTATTTCGCACATTTCCCGAGATGGTAACATTTTGTCCAAAGGCAGCAATCGAAAACATGCCAGCCATTAGCACGGTTGCCAAATAGCAATAGCTTTTTCTCATAAATAGAGTTTTAGGTTTTGGATTTCTCGCTGTTAGTTTGAAATGATAATAACCACGCATTTCTTTTTCGCGCGAA
>VBAU01000532.1:2473-3511 GCA_005883855.1 Bacteroidota bacterium | reverse complement strand
GCTCGAATCCGGTAAATCCAAACACGGGAAAAATAAACATCATTCCGAATCCTGCCCAAACCCACTTCACTCTCCGAGTTGAAACGCCTTACCCGGTCAACAATCTCCAAATTTATATTTTAGATATGCGAGGCAGGACAGTGTTGCAATTTGCACGATCCAAAACAACCGGCACCAGCGATTTTGATCTGCCAATAAATCGAATTGCAAAAGGGAAATATATCGTTGTTGTTTATAATGCTGCGCAGTTGCTCGCTTCAAAAGAACTGATGAAACTATAGGCCATTCCTGAAAACAGATACAAACATACTGTCGGCCCTGTTTTGGTAACCTCTGAGCAATTTCATTTTAATCATCTGCACGTGAAATTGTTGTTCAATAAAATGGACGATGTCTTCATTTTCCCTTTTAAAAACAGAGCAAGTGATGTAAACAAAGAAGCTTCCAGGTCTTAACTGAGGAATAACATTCGTAACAATTCTTGTTTGAACCAATGCATATTGATCAATTTTCTTTTCGTCGAAGAAGTAAAGCTGCTCAGGAGTCCGGCTCCAGGTGCCCGAACCTGTACACGGTGCATCGCAGATGATTAGATCGAATGGTGAATGGTCAATTGTGAATCGTGAATTAATATCCGTCAGGTCCGCAACAAACCAGTGGTATTTCCTTACGCCAGCTCTCGCAAATCGCTTCTTCAAATTCGCGAGAATTGATTGCCTGATATCTGAGACCGTAAGATTAAGATCAGGAAGAAGGTCATAAAGTAACAAAGATTTCCCTCCGCTACCCGCGCAACAGTCCCATACACAAATGGGCAACGGAGAATTGGCAATAGGCAATTGGAGAATCTCGCCGATTTGTTGAGAACTTAGATCCTGCACAACTGCTTCTTTATCCAATTCAATTATATCTTCAATTTTTGTTGCGTTGGATAATGACAAACAACCGGATTCAATTTCAATAAAGTCAATTCCGGTACTCACAAGTTTGTCCTGTACTGCTTGTCGATGCCCTGGTCTTATTCGCAAATACAAATTG
>VBAU01000532.1:0-2436 GCA_005883855.1 Bacteroidota bacterium | reverse complement strand
AACTGGCCGCTCCAGGGAAACACCTCATTAATTAGCATTGAATAATCAATGATTGATAGCTTCTGTGGAATTGGAGCTGCAACGTGTGAGTTCCACGCCGGCTTTATTTCCTGCAGCATTTCATTCGGCTCAGTGGAACATAAAAATAGTCCAACTAAAACTCTTTCGTCTATCGGTATTTCTGTCAGGGCTTTCCCCAATCTAAAAAAACAGTAGCAGAGGTGAGTCACTTGTTTTCTGTCGCGCGAGCCAAACTTTTTATTTGCTGAAAAGTATTTTTTGAGAAAAGCAGCAAAAGGTTCTTCTCCTGTATAATCATTAATGATCTTGACGGCACTGTTCAAATAAGAGTGCGAGCGCATTCATAAATATACCCGAAAAGAGAATTTAAATCCTGGTCGATCTTCTATTGGTAGTAATAAGTTGTGGTTATCGTATTACTTCCCGTAACGCTCATGGACGTGGCCGGTCTGTTTGCAGAGGTATAAGTATAAGTGTCGGTAGACACATAATTATTCGAAGCATCCGTAGCGTCCACGTATGTTGTCTTCGTGATATTATTTGCCGAATAAAAAGGATTCATGTTCAAGACGGCTGCGTCTGGAGCAAATTGCAAGGGGTTTATTTTTGAATCATACTCATACGTATATGTTTCCTCGAGTTGAAAAGTTGCAGCCAAGTTGTCGTAAGAATAATATTTTTCGCCGGCCAGATTATTTCCCACGTAGGTATATTCTGTTTTCGAAGAAGGTTCCATTCCAGAACCTGCGTCTGTATAATCGATTTCAGATGTCAACCGGCCACCACCATCGTATTGAAAAACAATACTGTCTTTTATCGCAAGACCAAACAATACAATAACCGATACGGCATTTTTATACCTGTTATTACCTATGTCATAGTTGACGACAGTAACGATGCTATCCATGCCAAGCGCAGCCAGGTCATTGCTTTTAAGAATTTGTTTTTGAATAACGTCAGAGCTATTCCGAACATAACTCAATCTCAAATCCAGAGGTCCTCCTGATTCTACGCCGGATAATTTAAAACCGACAATTCTTCCTGAGGAATTATAAGTAAACTCAGATACGGATGAATCGGAGCCTGACTTAGCAACCATTTTTATCAGACGGGTGCTGCTTGTTCCTCCCCTCCGTTTATGGAGTCATGTTCTTTCTGACAAGACAATACAGCAAGGCTGGTGAAAGCCAGGAAAGTAATTAGAATTCTCATAAGCCTGGTTAATTTTTGGTCTCGACAAGGTAGCTAATTATTCAGCTACAGCCAATGACCTGACCCCTCCCTCGCATTTTCCGAAAAAGTGATTCTGCCATCTCATTGATAATAATACGTGGTATTACCGACGGTATTATCGGGCATGATTGTGATCGTGCCGGTTGCGGGTTTGTTATTAGCGTTATATGTGTAGGCATAAGTCACCGATTGATCGTCGGCCGGGCCGCCCGAATCGCTGTTTTGTTCACTTAAAATGTTATTGGATGATACCCATTCCGGGTGACCAAGAGCAAAGGCTTCATTTCCGAGGTGAATCGGATTTATTTTTGCATCATAGGTCATATTCGACGCGTATGCAGTAAAAACTTCTGTTCCAGACTGGTCATAATCATGAATTACAAACCCGCTTAAGTTACCGCTACTTAAGTAGGAGTAATTGATCTTACCAGAGAGATAATAGTCATTGCCGATCCCTGACGGGCTTTGATAAAAATTCTCACCCACAATTCTTCCCGTGCCATCATAAACAAATACAGAGCTGTCCAATACAACAAAGCCCGGTACATTTATACTTAACACGTACGACGTGTACCTTGAAGAACTATAATGCACGATAGTCTTGATGCTGTCAATGCCCGCGGCTATAAGCGTAGGATCCGTGGCAGAATAATCGGTAATAATTCCAGAAGCATTTCGATGAAAATGGTACTCAGCATTCACAGTGTTACCCTGGTCATCGATGCCTTTCTTGTTCAAGCTGCTCAATCTTTTATTCGAATCATATCCATATGTAGTGACCATGGAATCTGAGCCGTCTCTCACCACTGTTTTTACCAAAAGACCATCAGAACCGGTATTGCCCGTGCCCCCACTTGCGGTGTTGGTAAAATCGCGTTCTTTCTGACAGGAAACGAGAAAAAAGGTTGCGAAAGCCAAAAGGGTGGATACTATTCTCATAAGTGTGGGTCAATTTGTTTGAGCCGTAAAATAAGGATAATTATTACAGCTCAAGCAAACTTTTCACCGGATCTTTTCCAAACAATAACTGATCGGGATTTTCCAAAAGTTCTTTAACGCGAACAAGAAAACTTACACTTTCACGGCCGTCGATGATCCTGTGATCATAACTCAATGCTACATACATCATCGGTCTGATCACGATTTGCTTATCCACAACAACAGGTCGCTCTTCTATTTTAT
>VBAU01000248.1 GCA_005883855.1 Bacteroidota bacterium | reverse complement strand
TGCGATATTGCGGAATTGTATCTGGCTCGCTTCACTTGCAGAGCCCGGAACAGATTTCATCAGCACGCGCCGCTTGGCAGCATCAGTGTTTTTGCGTGCAATTTCAATATTATCATCATCCACTTTGGCATTCACAAAATCCCTCGCAAATTGTTGTGGTGTCGGTCTTGGTCGGATAATGGTGGCGGGAAGATACACTGTATCGGCAACCATCAGCTGCACGAGGCTATATTGACTGCCCTCGAGATTCCTCGGAATGGTGATTTCTTTTGACTTGTAGCTCACGTGAGTGAAATCAATTACATCCCCTTTCATGACGACGATGGAGAACACCCCCTGGTTGTTAGTAATGGTACCTCGATTCTGTCCCTTCACCATCACGGTCACTGCAGGTATGCCCACCAGGCTGTCGGCCGTCATAACAATACCATAAAGCTGTACTACAGAATCACGGACCGTTTCGAATTGAGCTTTAGCAGTTGTTGGTATTATGAAAAAAGCAATTCCCACGCATAACAGAAGTTTTTTCATCGCCTCAAAATAAAGACAAGTTGTCTAAACCAAAAAAGAAATAACCTCTTTGATAGTTACCTTTGCTCTGAAAAAATAGTTTTTACAACGATTTTAACAGGCCGCGGATAACAGGAGAGAAAAGGAGCCAAGTCAGTCCGTTCTCCCTCACCATTCAGCCGCAAAAATCAGACCCTCATGACGAATGAAGATATCCTAAAAGCGTTAAGCAATGTGCAGGAGCCCGACCTTGGGAAAGATATCGTTTCTCTCAATATGGTGAACGACGTTTCCATAGAAGGTAACTACGTTTCCTTTACTGTTGTTCTCACGACGCCAGCGTGCCCTTTAAAAGATATGATCAAAAATGCCTGTATTAGTGCCATAAAAACGTTAGTCAATAAGGATGCGGTTGTCAATGTCAGGTTTACGTCCAATACCACGACAAAAAGATCAGATGCAGGAGCTGTGTTGCCGAAGGTAAAAAATATCGTTGCGGTGGTGAGCGGAAAAGGTGGCGTTGGAAAAAGCACCGTAGCGGCCAACCTGGCACTCGCGCTTTCGCAAGGTGGCGCAAAGGTTGGACTGATGGACGCCGACATTTATGGCCCTAGCGTCCCCATCATGTTTGGTGTTCGTGGCGAGCGGCCTTTGATGATCGAGATCGGCGAAAAAGGAATGATCGCTCCACTGGATCGCTATGGAATAAAACTGATGAGCATTGGGTTGTTGGTAGATGAAAAAAATGCAGTTGTTTGGCGCGGACCCATGGCAAGCAGCGCCATCCGACAATTCGTGACGGATGTGTATTGGGATGAACTGGATTATCTCGTCATCGACATGCCGCCGGGCACCGGAGATATTCACTTAACGTTGGTGCAAACCGTTCCTGTTACCGGCGCGGTCATCGTAACCACTCCGCAGGATGTCGCACTTGCTGATGCAAAAAAAGGGATCGCCATGTTTGGCCAGGCACAAGTCAACGTCCCCATCATTGGCCTTGTAGAGAACATGAGTTATTTCACTCCCACCGAGTTGCCCGAAAATAAATATTACATCTTCGGAAAAGAAGGCGGCAAGCGGTTGGCTGAAGAATACGATATTCCCTTCCTTGGTCAAATTCCATTGGTGCAAAGTATTCGCGAAGGTGGTGATGAAGGAGTGCCCGTGATGATGGGCGACGATGAGATCACGAAGAAAGCGTTTCGCGATTTTGCTGCTCATGTCGTACGGAGTATTGCTATGCGAAATGCGAATATCGAACAAGCAAAAGTCACATCGGTGGTTTCATAAGGAAAGAGTATTTTGGGGCAAATTCCATCACTATGAAAAATCTTGCCTCAATCCTGTTCCTGGTAATTATTTTGTCTTTTGTCTCTTGCTCTGTAAAACTCACGTCGAGATCAAACGGCCACCTACCTCCCGGACAAGCAAAAAAAGTAGCGGGCACTCAATCAGCCAGTTCTTTTGCACCCGGGCATAATAAACATTGAGGTTTTTTTATGTAGCCAGCTGTTGAAATTCTGTTCGGCGTTCGTTGCGTCGCACACTTGTGCGTTCTGTTCACTATTCCGCGGACCTCATCCTGGACTCTACGGGTGCAATATAAATTTCTAAGCGTGCTTTGCGCTCCTTAGTGCTCTCCGCGTCCACTCTTTGGGACGCAAAGAACACAAAGAAGTCGCGAAGGGCGCAGAGATTAAGCACGTGGTTCTGAAATACCTCGGGCTGTAGCCGAGTCTCCCAATGGGGACTCGGCGTAAGTACGCCGTTTGGAAATTCCTTTTCGAGACTTTTTGAGATGAGCTCTAAATTGTTGAACAACTTTCAATTCTTAACTTCACGTCATGTACAACTATCCTCACTATAAGGAACCGGACAAAGAGAAAATCGTAGAATTTATGCGCAGCCATCCCTTCATCACTTTAATAGGTTGCGATAACAATGGCAGGATAGTAGCTACGCAAATTCCTGTGTTGATCGAGCAAACCGCGGAGAATCTTTTTATCCGTGGGCACATAGCCAGGAAATCAGATCATCACTCCGCTCTTGAACAAAATCCAAACGTGCTTGCACTTTTTACCGGTGCACATACTTATGTCAGTGGAACATGGTATGCAGGTAATCCCCAGCAGGCATCAACGTGGAATTATATTTCTGTACATGCAAGAGGGCAAATTAAATTTTTGGATGAGGGCAGCCTGGTAGAGTTACTGAAAAAACTCTCGCTGCATTTTGAAAATAACAATGTTCAGTCTTCAACCATTTACGATAACCTGCCGGTCGGGTACAAAGAAAAAATGATAAAAGCGATCGTGGCTTTTGAAATTGAAGTAACGGAATTGGACAATGTTCATAAGCTCAGTCAGAACCGTGATGAAAAAAGTTACGATAACATCGTAAAGGAATTAAAACAGCAGGAGGGTGATGCAAAAGAGCTCGGTGATCTTATGGAAAAAAGAAGGCCAAAAGTTTTTCGTTCATGAATCTTTCCCTCGAAGGAAAAAACGCGGTCATTTGCGGAAGCACACAAGGTATTGGCCTCGCCATCGCTGAGGAACTTGCTTTGCTAGGGGCTAATTGCACATTGATGGCAAGAAATGAGGAAACATTAAAAGAAGTTATCCATAACCTCGACACAGCATTAAGACAAGAGCATAATTACATCGTAGCCGATTTCAGCAAACCACAGGAAGTTAAACAGGCGATAGAAGCACACGTCGCAAAACATTCCGTCCATATTTTAATCAACAATACGGGCGGACCGCCGGGCGGGACGATCATGGATGCGAAAGAAGAAGATTTCTTAAAAGCATTTGACCAGCATCTCATCTGCAATCATATTCTCACCAAGGCTGTTGTTCCTTCAATGAAAAAGGAGGCGTATGGTCGCATCATCAATATCATTTCTACTTCGGTGAAAATCCCTTTGAAAAACCTGGGAGTTTCCAATACCATTCGTGGCTCAGTGGCTTCATGGGCCAAGACCATGGCAAACGAACTTGGACAATTTAATATCACTGTAAACAATCTTTTACCCGGATCGATCACAACTCAACGACTTGCTTCGGTAATGGAAGCGACCGCCAAAAGAGGAAACGTGGTCATTGACGTCGTGGAGAAAAACATGAAGGAAGAAATTCCGATGAAACGTTTTGGCGAGCCATCAGAAATTGCCGCGGTGGCAGCGTTTCTTGCTTCTCCGGCAGCGTCGTATGTGAATGGCGTAAGTATTCCTGTTGATGGTGGAAGAACCGGCAGTCTTTAGTAGGCAATAAGCAATAGGCAATATGCAATTTGAAAATACCTTAGAATTTGCGCGGCAATTGGATTGGCAGGATTCTCTGAAAGAATTTCGAGAGAGATTTATTATTCCTACATTGAATGGCAAAGAGCAAATTTATTTTCTAGGGAATTCACTGGGGCTCCAATCTAAGAATGTGAAACAGGAAATCGAAAAGATCTTAGACCAATGGGGAAGTTATGGAGTAGAAGCTTTTTTCAACGGAGATGCTCCGTGGATGAATTATCATGATCAACTCACCCAAGTACTATCGCGGATCGTTGGGGCTTTGCCATCCGAACTCACCGTAATGAATCAACTTACCGTCAATCTTCATTTGATGATGGTGAGCTTTTACAAACCCAAAGGACGAGCGAACAAAATATTATGCGAAGCCAAAGCTTTCCCCAGCGACCAATACATGTTTGAAACGCATCTGCGCAAGTACGATTTGAATCCGGATGAGATCATAATTGAAGTAGAGCCACGAAAAAGAGAGCATTTGATTCGAAATGAAGACATCTTAGATGCAATCCATAAGTACAAAGATGAACTAGCGCTGGTAATGTTCAGCGGAGTAAATTATTACACCGGCCAGGTGTTCGACATAGCAAGGATTACAAAGGCAGCTCATCATGCCGGCATGATTGCCGGTTTTGACCTTGCCCATGCTGCGGGGAATATTCCGTTGCGACTCCATGATTGGGATGTTGACTTCGCCTGCTGGTGCAGTTACAAATATTTGAATTCCGGCCCGGGTGCTGTCGGCGGTTGTTATGTGCATGATCGATTTCACCGCGACGAGAACATAAAACGATTCGCTGGCTGGTGGGGTTATAACAGAGCAACAAGATTCAACATGGAAAAAGGGTTCAGACCCATTCCAACCGCTGAAGGCTGGCAATTGAGCACTCCCTCACTTTTGTTGTACGCATCCCACAAAGCAGCGCTAGCCATTTTCGAAGAAGCTGGCTGGCAAAATCTACAGACCAAACGAAAATTATTAAACGACTATTTGTGGTTCATCCTCGATGAAGTAAATAAAATGACTTCTCAAAAAACCATTGAATTTATTACTCCACGTCCAGCCAGTTATCAACGTGAAAACGAGAGGGGCTGCCAGGTTTCTATGTTGATGCTGGAAAGAGGAAAGCACGTGTTCGAGGCACTGAACAAAGAGGGAGTGATGGCTGATTGGCGAGAGCCAAATGTGATCCGTATAGCGCCCGTGCCTTTGTACAACACATTTGAAGAAGTGTGGGAGTTTGGAAATATTATTGCGACCATCCTTAATCAATAGCCACTCAAACTGTATCTTTGCTTCATGACCCGTCAACAGCTTGTTGACCAAATCTTTTCCAAGCGATCTTATCTCTGCGTCGGTCTTGACACCGACATCGCAAAAATTCCCAAACACCTTTTATCAAATGCTGATCCGCTGTTTGTGTTCAACAAGCAGATCATTGATGCCACCAAAGATTTCTGCGTCAGTTACAAAATCAATACTGCGTTTTATGAAGCGCTCGGTGCCAGGGGATGGGAGAGCCTGGAGAAAACAGTGAATTATATCCCAGCAGAACATTTTAAAATTGCTGATGCAAAGCGCGGCGATATAGGCAACACCTCGTCACAATATGCCAGGGCATTTTTTGAAACGCTGAAATTTGACGCTGTAACTGTCGCACCATATATGGGCGAGGACAGCGTGAAGCCATTCCTGGAACACGAAGGCAAATGGGCGATCGTCCTCGGCCTTACTTCTAACGTTGGAGCAGAGGATTTTCAACTGCAAAGGTTCATCAGCAAGACCGATCTGCTGGACGAAGGCATTCATATTGAAAAGCAGGACAACAAGTTTCTGTATCAAATGGTTTTGGAAAAAGTTTCTAAATGGGGGAGCCCGAATAACCTCATGTTCGTAGTCGGCGCTACGCAGGCAAATGAATTCGCGGGCATTCGTAAAATAGCTCCACAACACTTTTACCTGGTTCCTGGTGTGGGTGCGCAAGGCGGCAGCCTCAAAGAAATTTCAGAAAAAGCAATGATGCAAAATGATGTGGGTTTGCTTGTTAACGTGAGTCGCGCCATTATTTATGCTTCGGAGAAAGAGAATTTTGCCGGACAAGCCCGGACAGTCGCTGCTCAATATCAACACGAGATGGCGTGTTATCTCAAAACGTAGTTTCCACCTCTTTAAGTTTTCGCTGTTTGTACTGAAGTGCGATTCGCCAACCTGTCAAGTAACCGATGGGGTTTAGTAGTTGAATGATTATCGACAACCTGTCCGATTCAAACAAGCGCCCTTTGGAGATAATGTTCGCCGCGAGGAAGGTGACAATGATGAGAATGATAATGCTGAAAAACTCCTTGTTCCTTGCTATTGAGGCAGCCACAAAACCGCCGCCCGAGAAAGAAATGAGCAGCCACACATAGAGGGTCATCTCTACGATCATATCATCCTTCCAGACATCTGGCGGCGCTGCTGTGAAAAGGTACAGGTGAAGATATTTGCTTAATATGATTCTGACTAAGGGGAAAAAAATCAAAGAAATTAAAATCGTTGTCACCAGCCCAACAAACACGGCGGCCATTCTATTGTTCCACTCCTGTCTTTTCATTAAACCAAATCTACCAATTTTAATATGGCTAATGCTAGTAGGCGTTTTCTGGGAATTTCACGCTCTGCCTGGTACTAACGATAAGCTTCTTTGCGTTCTCTGCGCTACATAGCGTGCTTAGCGTCCTTTCATGGACGCAGAGTCCGCAAAGGACGTGCGGAGTGCGAAGATTTTGACAGGCTGGAACTCCGCTTTGCTGCGTAGAATTGGTGCAGCACAAGTGAGTGACACAACAGACGCTAAAAAGAATTAATGTAGCTGGCTACAAAATAAAAAGGCTCAACAATTATGAACCTTCAATTTCACGTGTCACGTCTGACCTTTCACGTTGTCACTTATTTTTCGGCTTATCAAGCATGTATTCAAATCGTTTGCCGGTGACCTCAGCCATGTCGGGGATATGATCTGCTTTGTATATACCAGCATCCAATTTCTTTTTTGTTTCACTGAATGCTTGCAAGGTTAACTCGATATCATCATCAGTATGGACAGCAGTCGGAATAAGACGATAAATAATATTTCCCTTTGGAATTACAGGGTACACCACGATTGAACAAAATATCTTATAGTTTTCGCGCAAGTCCATTACCATTGCAGTTGCTTCTTCAACGCCACCTTTCATGTACACAGGAGTAACAACGGAATCCGTTTTACCAATGTCAAAGCCTCGTTGTGTGAGCCCTCTTTGAAGTTTGATTGCATTTTCCCACAGCTTTTCCTTCATCTGCGGTTGCGTGCGCAAAAGCTCTAGTCGTTTCAGATTGCCGATCACAACTGGCATCGGTAAGCTTTTGGCAAAAATTTGCGAACGAATATTGTAGCGGATGTAGTCGATGATATTTTTTTCACCGGCCACGAAAGCACCGATGGAAGCCATTGACTTTGCAAACGTGGAGAAATAAAGATCGATCTTATCCTGAACCCCCTGTTCTTCACCAGCACCTGCTCCTGTTTTTCCGAGCGTACCAAATCCATGCGCATCGTCCACAAGCAGGCGGAATTCGTATCTGTCTTTGAAGTCACAGATTTCTTTCAATCGACCCTGGTCACCGGCCATGCCAAACACGCCTTCTGTGATCACCAAAATTCCACCGGCATCTTGTTTTTCGATTAATGTAGTTGCCCTTTGCAATTGTTTTTCAAAATCGGCCATGTCATTATGCTTGTACACATAGCGATGACCCGGATGCAAGCGCAATCCGTCAATGATACAGGCATGACTTTCTGCGTCGTAAACAATCACATCATGACGATTGCAAAGTACATCGATGATGCTTACCATTCCCTGGTACCCGTAATTCAATAGCGCAGCATCCTCTTTGCCTTCAAATGCGGCCAGTTCTCTTTCCAGTTGCTCGTGATAATTGCTGTTGCCACTCATCATGCGTGCACCCATAGGAAGGGCCAGGCCAAATTATCGGCCTTTCTCACTTCAGGGTGATTAGCCAGGCCAAGATAGTTGTCTAAGCTCCACACGATCATTTCCTTGCCACGAGAATTCATCCGGCTGCTAATTTCACCTTCCAGTTTGGGGAATGTGAAATAGCCATGAGCTCTTTCTCGATGCTGACCAATGTTTCCGTAATGTCTCAGTAATTTCTCAAAAAGATCCGCCATGTTGGGAATAGGGTTTTATTACAGTTTGACCGTCCAGGGCAATTTAGTGCACAATTCATTGACCTTTGCATCCGTTTAGGACGTTGTGAATTCTAATCAACGATTCATGTGCAGTTGTAAAAAAGTCGCCGCAAAGGTAAGGGATTTGACGTAAAAAGAGAATTTGAATGCAACGCGTAGCGCAACTCCAAAGGCAGGAGCGATTGTCAATTTTTCGCGGGACTTTATTTAAGGTGCAGCACTTCCACGGCAATTTTCCATTCATCTTTTTCTTTTCTCCAAATGCGCAGATAGCCATCTTGTTTGTCATTCATCGCCGCGGAGCCATATACATACCCGAGGTCTGTGCCTGGTGCCAGGCCGGACCCAAGAACGGTATAGCTAATATTTCGCGGCAACGAGTCGAGTAACGCCTTTCTTTGAGCCGCATTGGTTGCCGGTATGAAACCAGAGTAATTGAGCCTGCTTTGTGAAGAAAGAAAAGTATTGTAAGCTGCCACACCTTGTGCGGTATATGCCTGGATAAATTTTGCTTCCGCCTCCGCAGCCAGTTGCGCATTTGCCTTCGGTAATTTCGCGCTTGCCGCGTTCCTTTTTTTCAGCGTGATCTTTTTCTTTTGTTCTGAACACGTGATACCGAAGTCAATCAGAAATTTCCATCCGTTATTTGTGAGGTGCCAAACGGTAATAAAATAACCATTAGCAACTGGATTTTCTTTGATGCTATTTGCATAATACTTCCACGGACCTGTTGTATACCCAAAATCGTTCGTTGCGGCAATCTCCGCATATTCGGGCTCCCATGTTAGTATCCCGGGCCTTCTTTCACTTTGGGTATAAGCTTCAAGTCCATTTACGGGTTTTCCTTTTTCAAATACAATTCCCGAGCTGTCGATAAATTTCATAAATGCTGCTCTCGTACTTGCTACAAGCGACGTATTGGCGAAATTCTTTTCGGCTTGAATCATACTGTCAATGGACCGTTGGGTATAAGCCTGCACTGAAAAGACAGAAATCAGAAGCAGCAATAAACACTTTTGCATACATGATTATTTAGTTAATTGCCTCGTCATTGAAATCAGAGTTGAATTTCATTAGGGATAATGCCATTAAATTTACGCATTGAAATGTCGCACATGAAAAAAGTTGGTGTATTATTTTTTGCCTGTTTGCTGCTCATACATGGCAATTCGCAACCGGCTGCAAAAACCACTCCTATTCAGCGACCAAAACTGGTGGTCGGTATTGTAGTTGACCAGATGCGCTGGGATTTTTTGTATCGATATTATGACCGATATGGGAGCGGAGGGTTCAAAAGACTTTTAAATGATGGCTTTTCCTGCGAAAATGCGATGATTAACTACATCCCTTCATTTACAGCGGTGGGCCATAGCACTATTTTCACTGGTTCGATTCCGGCTATTGATGGCATTGCAGGAAACGACTGGACAGATCAGCTAACAGGAAAATTTTATTATTGTACAAGCGACAGCACCGTACAAGGAGTGGGGGCCGTCAACGCAGCGGATGGAAAAATGTCGCCGAGAAGCCTTTTAGTTTCCACCATTACCGATGAATTACGATTGGCTACAAACTTTGAGTCGAAAGTAGTGGGAGTTTCATTAAAGGACCGCGCAGCGATTTTACCGGCAGGCCATACCGGGATTGCTTTCTGGTTTGATGACACTACGGCTCGTTTCATCAGCAGTACCTATTACATGAAGCAATTGCCGGACTGGGTCGTAAAGTTCAACGATAAAAAATGGGTGAATCAATTAATCGAAAAGGGTTGGACAACCTTATACCCGATTAATACTTATAAACAAAGCGATCCTGATAAGCGCGACTATGAAGGCAAGTATGTTGGCGAGACGGCCTCATCATTTCCACATGATTTAAAAACGATTTATTCGAAGAACAAATACAGCTTTCGCCTAACGCCATTCGGTAATACTATCACGTTGGAATTTGCCAGGCAGGCGGTGGAAAGTTACCAGTTGGGAAGGGGAACGGCAACAGATTTCTTGACCATCAACCTCGCATCTACCGATTATGTCGGTCACCAATTTGGACCTAATTCAATCGAGATAGAAGATACGTATCTGCGGCTCGATAAGGACCTTGCCGATTTTCTCCAGGTGCTCGATGCCAAAATTGGCAAAGGTCAATACCTTGTTTTTTTGACTGCCGATCACGGTGTGGCTCATAATGCGGACTTTATGAAGCAGCATGAATTGCCCGCTGAGTTTTGGTACAGTGCAAGGATCACAGATTCACTCAACAGAATGCTGAATGCAAAATTCCATGTTGCATCCCTGGTTCGCTCCACTCAAAACTACCAGGTGAACTTTGACCTGAATAGAATTGCGAACGAGAACTTAAATTTTGATGCGATAAAAAATGCGACAGTAGATTACCTAATAAGGCAGCCCGGAATTTCCTTTGCTGCGAATATGGATTTCATTGGAAGATATCCAATTCCCAGGCACCTCCAGGAAATGATGATCAACGGATATTATTTTAAACGAAGTGGACAGGTACAGATCATTTTAAATCCAGGTTGGTATGATGCATACACTAAAACCGGTACGACTCATGGCACGTGGAATCCCTACGACACGCATATTCCATTGCTTTGGTACGGATGGAATATCAAACCGGGCAAATCAAATCGAGAAGTGTATATGACAGACATTTCGCCCACCGTTGCTGCGTTATTACATATACAAATGCCTAACGGATCGATTGGGCATGTTATTGAGGAAGTGGTCCGCAGTCAATAGTGAATGGTGAATAGTGAATGATGAATGATGAATGATAAATGGTGAATGATGAATTAGGCAATAGCAATCGGCAATAGACAATTTATAATACATTAAGTCCCGAAGGGACTCAATATGAGTAACGGCGGATGGATCCGCCGGCAAAAACCGCATAACGCGATAGAACCCCGAAGGGGTTCAATGTGAATCGAACATACAATAGGCAATGGGCAGTCCGCAGTAGGCAATAGGCAAAGTAATTATCAACAACTGTGAGAGATCTCTCGTAATTCACGATTCACCATTGACCATTGACCATTCACCTCAACAGCTCGCGAATCTTCGCTAAGTGATGATCATCATGCTCGGCCGTACTAAACAGCGCATCCATGAGCCTTATCGGTTTTTGAAGCCGCGGATGATTGATCGTGAGTGATGCGGTTGGCTCATCCATATTTTCTACCAGCGCGATCAACTTACTTCTCACTACAGAAAAATTCCTTAACAATACTTCGATGTCCTCACTTTGTAATTCCGCATTAAGTGTTCGTCGCTCGAAAACTTCTTTCCGGGCAAGAATGTCATTCACTCGCCCAAGCCATATCTCTTCACAATTGCATAAATGATTTACCTGCTCAAGTACTGACCATTTGTCGCCGGGCCTTTGATTTAAAGTTTCGTTCGTTACATCTCTGAGCATGGCTTGTAACCGAATTGGAGCGCCTCTAAGTCTCTCAACGATGACAGGAAATACGCCAACCGGTAGATTGAATTCAAATTTTCTTTCTGTCCATGGTGTTTGTGTAATCATTATGTGCTTTAGTCGTGTTGAATTAATGCCCTGATCTTCGCCAGGTGATGGTCGTCGTGTTCAGCCACGAAGAATAACGAATCGATCAGTCTCATCGGTGTTTGTAGCCGGGGATGTAAGGCTGTAAGAGAAGCAGTCGCTTCGTCGAAGTTCTCCACCTTTTCTATCAACTTGCTTCTTGTGTGGGAAAACATGGTGAGCAGCTCATGCAGGGTCTTCTTATTGTGATCGGCTTCATGTGTTTTTGTATTGCTCAAGTCTGCAGCTCGCAGAGTTTTTTCTCCTGCTAAAAAATCTTCGATGCGACCATACCACAATTCTTCGAGGTCGTACAAGTGGCCAACCTGTTCCTTTACAGACCAGGCAACATTGATCTTTTGGCTCAACTGTCCTTCGCTCTTATTGTTGGCAATATGTTCGATTCGTGGCGTGGTTCCTCTCAATCTTTCCACGATAACGGGAAATAAACCAACCGGAAAATTGAAATCAAATTTTCTTTCGAACCAGGGAGTTTGTTCGATCATGACGGAACCTTTTTATTATCAGAAGAAAATCTTGCTAGTTGATGGCCATTTGCCCATACATTTCTTCTCTTAACTGGTGTACACGTTCATTCTGAAGGTACTCATCAAACTCCATCAAGCGGTCAATAATTCCATTAGGGGTAATTTCAATCACGCGATTGGCAACCGTTTCCATGAATGTATGGTCATGAGAGGAGAGAAGTACGATACCTCTGAAGTTTACAGCGCCTTCGTTAAAACTCTGAATGCTTTCCAAATCGAGGTGATTGGTCGGCTGATCAAGGATAACGCAGTTAGGATTTTGCAGCATCATTCGACTGATCATGCATCTGACTTTCTCACCACCGCTTAACACCTTTGTTTTCTTCATCACGTCATCGCCGCTGAATAACATTCTTCCCAGGAATCCCCTGAGAAATGGTTCGTCGACGTCACTAATGTAAGATGGCGCCCATTGGCGAAGCCAATCCATTAGTGTAAGATTATGTTCGAAAAACTTAGTGTTCTCCAATGGCAAGTACGCTGTGGTGATAGTGGTTCCCCATTCATAGGTGCCGCTATCAGCTTTCATTTCGCCATTAATGATTTCAAAAAAATTAGTGATGGCAAGTGGATCCCGGCTATAGAAAGCGATCTTATCGCCTTTGTTCACAGTAAAAGAAATGTTGTCCAACAGCACACGGCCGTCGACAGACTTGCTGAGCTTGTCAACATTCAAGATCTGGTTTCCAACTTCACGCTGAGGGGTAAAAATAATTCCGGGATATTTTCGGTTGCTTGGTTCAATTTCTTCGATGGTTAATTTTTCCAATGCCTTTTTCCTGGCTGTGGCCTGTCGGGATTTGGATGCATTCGCACTAAAGCGCGCAATAAAATCAAGGAGCGCCTGTCTTTTTTCTTCGACCTTTTTATTCTTGTCGCCTAGCTGCCTTGCCATCAGTTGCGAGGATTCGTACCAAAAGGTGTAGTTGCCCGTGAATATTTTTATTTTCTGGCGGTCCACATCCGCAACGTGCGTACATACTCCATCAAGAAAGTGACGGTCGTGGCTAACGACAAGCACAATATTTTCATAATCTGCCAGGAAGTTCTCCAGCCAGTTGATGGTTTCGATGTCCAAACCATTTGTTGGCTCGTCGAGCAATAAAATATCGGGACTGCCAAATAGGGCCTGCGCAAGTAATACTCTTACTTTGAGGTTAGAGGGGATGTCCTTCATGAGACTTTGGTGAAAAGAATCATGCACGCCGAGATTATTCAAAAGGCTTCCGGCATTGCTTTCAGACTCGTAGCCACCCATTTCACCAAACTCCGCTTCGAGATGAGCCGCCTTCATACCATCTTCCTCGG
>VBAU01000542.1:410-3883 GCA_005883855.1 Bacteroidota bacterium | reverse complement strand
AACAGCCCATCCACTAGAGGGACGTTTAACGGCTTTCCGGAATTGATTTGGTTTGATACCTAGCGTGTGTTTGGTGTTGGTGAAAGATGATTTGCCACAAAGACATCAAGTAGCAAAGCCTGAGCTCGACTATCCTTACGTTTTGCATATCACAACCTCACCCCACGAACACTCCACAATTCGAGCTGTTCCCGCCCTCTCCACATCGCGAAGGGACGCAGAGTTTTCCATTCGAAGAATATTCGGGGGGTGGGGTTGCATGCCTAGTTGCTTTCAAATAGAGGTGAAAGACGTAGAGCTTAATATTGATTCTCTTTTTCGCCGTTGCGTCTTTGTGGCATAAAAAAACAATCAACCCTTATGCTTCTTCTTGGATTTTGAAGGGGGAGTTGGCAATATGTCCTCTTTTGTGGGCAAGCGATCGGGATCAGGAAGTGTCTTGATCCAGATAGTAACTTCTTTCCATATTTCCGGATTGCGCTTTAAAACTGCCTTTACTTTGACTTTTTCTTCTTTGAAATCCCCTGGAAGGATGAGATCGTTGCCATCAAATTTTCCGCTGGAAGAAGAGAATTCAATCTCCTTGCTGGTGAGCGGCTGCCACCGGCCATCTGCATGTTTTCCATCCACACTTATATAGTTGTGCTGGCCTTTTTTAAGACTATCGGTGTACAAATGAAAAAGTATACTATCTATCTTTTGAGAAAATAGGGGTACGGTTAAAAACGGAACCAGTATGATCAGTAGAGCCCTCTTCATTTTCTCCCTTATAGTCGAAAATTCGGGCCAAATGGTTGTATGAGACTTACGCGAGACCGGCACCCTTAACCAGTTTCGTTCTTATGGGTCTCCCGGTTTTTTAATCTCCTTCTTGAATAGAAGAATTTATTTTCTGCATCTTCTTTTGAGAAGGAGAAGGTGGCTTGGGTCAGGTCATTTGTGCCGGCCCAACAGGATCAACATAAGAATAATTGGTTTTTACCAAAAAAAGTTAGCAGAAAGTAGAGTTTGCAATAAAGTCATTGACGAAGCACTATTAAGCTCAAAAAACCGCAAGAAATACCAAGGATCAGAACGATTCGCGGAAAATGCTTTTTTAATACTCGGCAGGTTTTATTTCTTTATCCCAAACGCGGTTTATGAAAACGTTTAGGTATCATTTGACGTGGATGTTCTTTTCTTTAGTTGAATGTTCAGTGATTTCTGCTCAGAAAGAGTTTTACACCCCAAAAGCTTTAATTACTCCGGTTCACGACAAAAAAAATCAACTACATATATCCGCCGGTCGTGGAGGTGGTTGGGACTTAAACGTATCCTTTAGCGTCTCAAATCATCTTGCCATATTTGCATCAGGAACGTTCGATAAGGGCACCAAAAAAAGAATAAGTCTATTTGGCGACAGATACAATTTAGAGAAAAACGATTATGCTCTGAAAGCAGGATTTGGTTTTTTCTCTAAACCTGCTAAAACGCGACATTATAATGTTGTTGAAGCTTATGGCGGCGTAGGTTTCTATAGAGTAAGAAATTATAGTTATTTTATTCACGACTATGAAAGTATCGACAGCACGATAGCAGATTTTTGGAATGTCTTCTTACAAATAAATGTTTGTCGAAAAGAAAACAAACAGGAATTAACCTTAGCCCTGAGACTGGCATATAACAAATATACAGACATGGAATTTTTCACTTACCACTTCTCTACAAATACCAGTGATCCGCGGGATGTGTATAAGAATCTTTGGGGAGTAACGGCAGATCCCGTTGTAGCTTATAGCTATAAAATAAAGGCACTGAAATTTAATGCGCAATTGGGACTGTCTCTGCCTTTGACCAGGGCAAAAATTATACAACCTGCCGTGTACTCTTATATCGGATTGGCCACGATTTTAGGTAGAATCGCCCCGGGTAAATTTCATGAGGTTTAAACCGAGAGTAAAATGGCCACATAATGACAAATGGCAGCAACAAGTACGCAGATATGCCAAACCGCGTGACTGTAAAAATACTTGTCCCAGAGGTAGAAGATAACCCCAAAACTATAAATGACGCCTCCTGCGATGATCATTTGAAAAACGGAAGGAGGCATTTTTAGAAAAAAGGAATTTCCACCAGCCAGCATGCTCCAGCCCATCAATAAATAAATAGCAGTGGAAATAATTTCCCACCGTCCGCAATAGAACACTTTGAAAATGGTGCCGGCAATAGCGAGCGACCACAGAACAGAAAGCAGAGTTATACCAAACGTGTTGTGATTGTAAATAAGAATTAAAGGCGTGTATGTGCCCGCGATCAAATAGTAAATGCTGATGTGGTCCAGGATCTTCAACGCATGTTTCACCTTTTCATGCTGAAAGCCGTGGTACAACGTTGAAAACGTAAACACCATTAAAAAGCAAAATCCATAAACACTCGTACCAATGATCCCGTTGAGATTGTCAGCTTTCGCGGCGAGAGTGATAAGAAGTGGGATGCTGATGATGCCAAACAGAATACCAAACCCGTGTGTGATGCTATTCACCAATTCTTGTCTCAACCTGAGCTCGGGAGTAAAAGTTTGCATAAGGAAAGAAGTATCGTCTGAACGCTCAAAGCGGTCTGACGATTATTATTAATGCAAAATAATTGCCAAGAATGGTTGACGTTGAGTTAACGTTGTCGCCTACGCCAGTGCTTCGGCAACCGAAGAACGTTGTCGCCTACGCCAATGCTGCGGCGACCGAGGGAGATGAGGTCAAAGTTAAGTTTGAGAGAGTCTATGTTTTCGTCTGAAGAAGTTTAAATAAATGGTGAGAACGATGACCACTAAAAATGTAACCAGCGTTACGGTATCTACGAATGAGGGATCGACATCTTTCCCGCTGATCTTGTCGGCATAGTATTTTATAAACGAGTTGGGTAGATTTATTTCGCCTAGTTTTTCTTTCACGTTCCATTGCCATTGAGTGATGGGACAGTAACCCCAACCAAACCAGATACCCAGGACGAACCAGGAAAATGCCGTGGCAGCAACGACGACCAGGTGCGCCTTTCTTGTTTTTGGCCAGATCCATCCAAAGAGATTAAAACCGATGATGGCAAAGTGTGCTAAGGTGAGCAGTATGTCGAGGAATTTAAGCATTGAAACAAAGTGCAAAAGTAAAAAGGCCGGATTAACTTCTCATCCATGGTGCTCATTGGGGATCCAAAGTTGTGAGAATTCCCTCAGTGACTCTTTGTGACCTCTGTGGCTTTGTGGTGAAAATCTACCAAGGAGCCTCAGAGTGCACAAAGAAACACGGAGGGTTCAACGTGAGCACCTCGAGGAATCGGATTTTTCGCGTTCGACTCGAAGTGAGCTCTCTTTGCCGCAAACGCCCCTGCAAGTTGTCCCGGTTACCCCTTAAGCTTTCTTTTTCTGCAAAATAACTTTAGGTATCACTAATCAAAATGCCCGATTTATGCTTAGCACACTTACACTTCGGAAATACCTC
>VBAU01000542.1:0-395 GCA_005883855.1 Bacteroidota bacterium | reverse complement strand
TCGGTTTGCTCGTTACCGTCCCGTTCACATCCGGCCAGTTGATGGGTCAAACTTCTACTGATTCGAAATTACAAAAGTGGCCCGTTGACCTCGAGACCGATTTTGCTTTGAGCGCACTCCCTCCTCATTTGCGGAGTGAGGCTACTGTTTATTTGTTGGAACCTAACAAGGGGTTTTATATCGGTCGACAGGGAACAAATGGATTTGTATGTTTTGTTTCAAGAACGGAATGGGAGTGGGCTGATTTCAGAAACGACCTGGCTACACCGATCAGCTTCGATCCCGAAGGCGCTAAAACAATCGTTCCTGTGTTTCTCGATGTAGCGGCCTTGAGAGCATCCGGAAAATTTACTGCTGAGCAAGTAAAGGACACCGTGATTGAACGAATCAAGAAG
>VBAU01000247.1 GCA_005883855.1 Bacteroidota bacterium | reverse complement strand
AAGAGAAATTCACCGGAAAGATGGCCAACAAATCAGGATATGAGAGTGTACAAGTAAATACCACGGACAATATCACTCCTCAGCAAGTTCAAGCCCTTCGTGAAGTCCTTAAAAAACACCATCAACTCTTTTCTGACAAACTTGGGCTTGCCAAGGAACCTGAAAAAGATTGGTTGCGCATTCCTTTGTTGCCTGGAGCCGAAAAAGAGATGAAACCACAACGTCAATATCGGCTTGGACCAAAAGAGAAGAAATGCGTCGACGAAGTCTTCGATGAGCAACGTCGCCAAGGCCGATTAGTCGATTCTCACGGTTCTCCAGTGGGATGGCCCGTTTTCGTCGTCAAAAAAGGATCGAAATGGAGACCGGTGGTGGACCTACGAGGCCTCAACAAACTTATCGCCCCCGATGCTTATCCTCTCCCCCGCCAAGATGAAATCGTCCAAGCCATCAAAGGGATGAAATGGCTTGCAATTTTCGATATCTTGTCGGCGTATTACCAACGACGAGTCCATCCAAAAGATGCATGGAAATTGGCTGTAGCCACCCATCGCGGACACGAAGAATTCAACGTAACCCCCATGGGACTCAGCATCTCTGTCGCACATCAACAAAGATATATGGACAAGTTACTCGGTCAATTCAGATGGAGAGTGGCGATCTGTTTTATCGATGATATTATTGTATTCTCAGCTACATTTGAGGACCATATTCGCGATCTTGACGATATCCTCACATTGTTGGAAGATGCCGGACTCACTGTTTCACCTCACAAGTGCTTCGTCGGCTACCATTCACTAAAGATATTGGGCCAGCTCGTTGACCGATTCGGAGTGACGACGACTGCAGAACGTGCCGATGCAATCCTACGCCAGACTTACCCCAAGACGCTGGATAAGTTGGAATATTTTCTTGGTGCCTGTGGATTTAATCGACATCTCGTTCCCTATTATGCTCAGATTACGGGTCCGCTCCAAACTCTCAAAACATCGCTTTTCAAAAATGCACCCAAATCAGGCACATCGCGACGACGATTTGCAGAAAGTACCCAGCTCCCCGAACCATCTGATGCTCAACGGAAATCCTTCGAATTGATAAAGAGGATTATCGGAAGCCGAGAAACCATGAGTCATCCCGATTACGACCTTCCTTTCTATTGGTATATCGATGGCTCAAAACAATATGGCTACGGAATTGGAGTTTACCAAGATGACCCCTCTTCGAAGTATCCAGCTAACAGTCGATTAAAACAAAAACCTGTTCTTTTCCTCTCGCGAGAATTGAAGGCGGCAGAAAAGAATTATTGGCCTACAGAACTCGAAGCTGGTGGGTTGGTATGGGCGGTACAGAAACTCATTCATATTGTGGAAGGATCGAAGGTGATTGCATATACTGATCACAAAGCCTGCGAAGCAATTGTCAAAATGACATCTTTGCAAACAACATCCCCGGGCAAATTGAACCTTCGCCTTGCCAATTGGGCCTTGCTCTTATCCCAATACTGGCACAACCTCGAAGTTCGCTATGTCAAAGGGATTGAAAATGTCCTCGCCGATTCCCTTTCCCGTTTACGCCTTGAAGCCATCGCTCTTTCGGGAGAAACCTTACGAGCCTCTCAACTTCGCGAACGCCTCGATGACATCGAACCGGTATACGCGCTCAACGTTGGGAGCAGTGTCACAGCTACCCTCTTGGAACTCGACGATGAATTCAAGAAGATGATTATCGCAGGATATGACAAGGACATCTTCTTCCATCCTATTTACAAGGCAATCAAGGAATACTACGTAAACAACAAAAATAAAGTTGTCAATATGATGATTGCGCGTCCCTTCTCCCCTTATTACCTCTTCGTTCCCCTAAATGAAGCATTACTTTTCTATAAAGATCCTGTCGACTGCCGACTACGGCTATGTTTGCCAAAGATTGCACACAAGGAGATTTTTGCCTTGGCGCATGACAAACAGAACCACTTCGGCATTGCAAAGACATATGATCGAATGGTCACCAATTACTTCGTCCCCCACCTCCTACGGACACTCAAACTTTACATTTCGCGCTGTCCGCAATGCGCCGTGAATCGAACATTGCGTGACAAACCACATGGATTACTCAAACCGATCAAATCCAAGCAAATCCCTTTCCATACACTAACGATCGACTTTATCCTTGCCCTCCCCCCTTCCCGACGATTTGGCCATGGAGACGAGCTCTTTGACACAATCATGACGGTTACTGACAAATTTGCCAAAGCTGTTCGCTTGATTCCTGGAAAAAACACATACATCGCCCCAGATTGGGCCAGGTATGGACAACCTCGGTCTGGACCGGACCGAGACCGACCGAGACCGACCGATTTTGGACCGAGTCGAGTCGAACCGATTCTATCGGTTCGACTCGGTCCATCTTTATTTCCAGGACCGATTGGTCCGGTCCATCTTGATCTCTGGGACCGATCGGTCCGGTCCAAGTCCACGTTCCCATCGGTCCGACCGATAGGACCGACCGATTGGACCGAAGTTTTTGTAGCATGATAACTTGCTTAATTCGCTATTTTAACACATGCTGTCATGCTACATCATACCTATTTACCACTTCCAAACACATAGTCATCGGGTGTTTCCGGTTTACCTCTAGCCTTTGCTTGTGCCTCCAACCTTGCGATAAATGCCTGTTGCTCCTGAGATTGACGGGTACGGAGCCCAAGAAGTTTGTTGGTGAGGGCATCTTGCTGCTCTTGGCTCAATTCGACATCCTCCTCATCTTCGTCCCCCTCGTCAGACTCTTCCGCTTCAGAATAGTCCTCCTTTTCATCTTTTTCGTCCTCCGATTCGTCACTATCACTCTCTTCACTTTCAACGGAGTCAGAAGTAGAAGAATCCACATCAACTTCCTCATCGTCATCCTCTCCCTCATCATCAACTTGCATTATTTCGTCCTCTTTGCATTTGCGATCGTCCTCTTCTGCATACAATTCAATCCACTGTTGCTCAGCCTCTGCTCGTTTCAAATCTCGTTTTTGGTTGACATCATCGATGGCTTCTTGCAGCAACTTTTCACGAATTTCTTTGCTGGCCTCGGCATATGTTGATGAAGCCTTGACTTTGGCGATAGCACGGCCTCTCGCGACGGTTGCAGCTTTGTTTACGCGATGAAGGGCGAGGGACAAGCCTCCCAATTCATGCTCCCACTTACGAGTAGCAGCGGTCCTGGGATTGGAGGACAAATCGGACGATTTGGTTTTAGACTTGGTAGATGAAAAGTTGATTCCTTTAGAAGGCATGATCGTACAGCGCTTTACAAAGTCCTACAGATGTAAGTTTGACAGGTTGTGGGGCGGCTACAATGTTCTTGGAAACTTGCGGTTTTTTTGTGTCCTGATGTAGTATGACAGATGGCGTTGATCGTTGAAAAAAGGCTGAAAAATTAAAATTAAGGGGCAACGAATATTACCTAAGTGTTTCAGGGGATAAAACTCCGACGCCTCCCTCATCCTCTTCAACCATTGACATCACGCCATCCATCTCCGTTTTTTCTCTATACACTCTCGTTGTTTGACTTTCTCATCACCGATGGCTGTTACCAACCTTCCAACAATCTCACACCTTCTTCGAAATCGTATCCACCCACCCACAGGTCGCAAAGGAGTCAAAAACTTGCCCCCTCCACCGAAACCTGCCCCTCGGACAAACAAGCCACCCACCTCCGGAAGAGTCCAAAAGGGTGTCAAAGTCCTTGGCCGCAGGCCCAAACCCAATAAAAAACTCACACCTAGCGCACAGGTGTTGAAAGTGCGAACTTTTGAGGCTGAGCAAAAGGCTAAAAGACTCGCAGCAGCCCGCTACCAAAACAAAGGGACTGGAGCCCAGGCCCCAGCTGTACCTCCGCCTGTCAGGCGGTTCAAACGAGGGGGTAATACTCTTTATTAATTCATCTGACTGTAGCAAAATCGATCAAAGAAATCAGGTACTACCAGAAGCGCTCAGATTGCCTTTTCTTGAGCAAAAAACCATTCCGGGACCTTTGTCGTGAAATTGCCGAAAAGGTATCGGACGAGATGTATGGGGCCTTCAACCTCAGGGGATTTAAGGATGGCCGGTTTTCTCTCGAAGCTGTGCTAGTTTTACAAATGGCAGCGGAAAAGTTTGTTTGCGATTATCTTGCGATGGCGTATATCCCTATCGAAAGGTGTGGATTTAATGGTAGTCAGGAATGTGCATTCCATAGGAAGGCGGTTACGGTTATCCCGAAGGACCTGCACTTGGTGAAATTCTTTTATGATTCATTGGGAGTTGGTCACCCTTTAGTTGGCACCACAGGACCACCGAAGTCTGTCGGTTGAATTGATTGTAGCATGACATGTGCGTTTAAATTAGCAAATTAAGGTTACTGTCATGCTACAATGCCGTCCTGTCTCAATTGAACCAGCGTTGCTCAGATCCATGCAGGCATTACTCACGACTTATGCTATCCTTCTTATCTTCAACATATATTTATATGGTTTCTTCTCTGTTTAATATGTGCATTGCTCGGACCTACACAAGGTGAACCTCAGGAGAATAGCTAATTTATTTGTAGAGCTAGGCGTTCATTTCCACCACGGCGTCCACACCACACTAGCTCAATCAAGAATGAACACATAGATCTTGACGAAGGCCTGGCTCAAGCGCAAATGAATGCCTAGCTCTGGAGAATAAACTTCAATCCAAGCTGGACAACGCCGTAAAGTTTATTCTTGTTTGTGTATTTAGGAGAAATGTAGCTACTAAATCAAGCCACAGGGTGCTTTCTCTGTGCCCCTGTGCCAGCCATCGATTTAAACGACTTTGGAGTCAACTTGCTTTATTCTGATTACCATTTAAACTGTGGAAGCAGCCTCAGAAGCCCCTATGGCTTCACAAGACATTCAACCCGAGGAATCAATCTCACAAGTCGACTTCGTCGAATCCGCGTCAATCACTAGCACTTCGAGGGCTACTGGTAGTAGCTCCCAGGGTGCCTTTCGCTCTCAGTTTTCATCTTCGAAAGGCCTGCACGACAACTTTCTCATGATCGAAAACGACCCGGTGACTTTGGCAAGATCGCAGGTAATCCTTAAGGTAACGAAACCTCGAAAATGTAGCTGATTGAATAAACAGAAAACTTTCAATTGGATTTGCCTTAAAGATGAATGCCAAGATGCACCGTGGAAGGGGTTTCATGAGGCAATTCAGTACGATTATGCAAGCGAGGCGGATAAGAAAAGGGGAGTCACAACAACGAAGGCAGTCATGGTGTGCAAGCAATGCAGGCATACAATGCTGCATCCATACGAGAAAGTGGATAAAAGCAACTCATCTCTTTGGAAACATTATCGCAAGCATAACAGTGCGATACCACTTCCTCCAATGACACAGTCAACCATCGATAACTTATTTCCTCGACCCAGTAATATGAGTGGTTCAGAGCTACAACGTTTGCTGCTTGAGACAACAGTCACCTGCAATTGGTCATTTGATCAATTCGAAGTTGAAGTTTTCCGGTATCTCATGCGTCGCGGTTACCCGGGGTATAACATCCCCAAAAGGAAGACCGTGAGACGACATTTGACTTCAGGGGCGGAGAAAGCAAGGGAAGAAATCAAATCACGATTTGAAAATCACGATGGTCATATCAGCCTTGCTTTGGACTGTTGGACTAGTTCAAATCGCTGGGAATTCATGGGTACGACTCCACCCCAATGTAGCATGATAAGTGTTCTTAAATCCACCCATTAGGTCAACTATCAGGCTACAAAAATGGATGTAGCCTGATAGTTGATCTTAATCGCTGGATTATGATGCTCTCTCATGCTACATCCCCTTTGCCACTTCATAGCTAATCGATAGCCATTACCAGTCACTATATCGACAAAGACTTTGTTTATCACGAGGATCTGCTTAGCTTTCGTCACGTTCCGACCAGCCATACCGGATACAACCTTGCCCTTCATGTTTACTCAATACTCCATGAATTCAATGTCCATACGAAGCTCTTCTGTATCACCACAGATAGCGCCTCCAACAATGGCAAGATGATGAAGGAATTGTCGGAACTTCTTCGCAAGCGAGATAGCGTAAAATGGAATGGACTGGCTCACCACATTCGATGTCTCGCACATGTCATCAATTTGGCAGTCAAGGCGTTCTTGAGTAACTTGAAAGTCGCCAAACTGAGCGAGGAACACGAATGGCTGTCTCGTGATGATCCTGAAGAATCAGATGTCGATGAGGAAAGCGATGGTTCAGATGAAGAAGATATCTACGGCGATGACCCCAACCATCAAGACGAATCGGACGAATACACCAACGATGTATCCTCCTTCGACATTGAGGACACTCATGATTTCAAGACTGTTCTACTCAAGATTCGAACGATATCGAAGGCGGCAACAGTTACGCAAAAACGGATCTTGTCATTCCAGTCCTTCTGTCAAGCCGCCAATCTCAAGCCTCTTCGCCCTATTCGTGACCATGCCATTCGATGGAGCGCAACCTTCAACATGCTCAAGCGTGCATTGTATCTCAGACGAGCTATCGATATGTGGACTCAATCCCAACCGATCTTTGAAAAGCTTCAGATGTCATCTCACGAGTGGGATATGGTTGAATTCTTGGTCCAATTCTTGTATCCGTTTATGGTGGCAAATACAAAGGTTCAGGCAACAGCTAAGCCCTCTTTGTCGGATACATGGGTGATATATGAGGATCTTTTCGATATGTTGGATAATGCCAAAGCTGCATTGAATGGGCTACGAGTGCTCCCAGAATGGCTGAAAGAGGCTCAGACTGCAATCGAGAAAATGTGGACGAAACTTCGAAAGTACTATGACAAAACGGACAAACCATTTGCATACGTCGATGCCACCCTTCTACATCCTGGCTTGAAGAAGAAGTTCATGAAAAAAGCGGGATACTCAGTGGATACCATCGAAACCTATGTCAAGAACGCTGAGATGCGCTTCCAGAATGAATATGATGTGACTCAACGTGTCTCACGCGGACGTCGACCCACCATACGAGGCAGCAAGCGCCAACGTCCTTCTACTTCAGACTCAGAATCCTCCGATGGAATGGAATACAATGAGTTCTCTAGTTACATGCAGATCAAACGAGATAGCACAATCACCAATGCGCTCGAATGGTGGAAGGGATCTCAATCAATGTATCCTAAACTATCGAAAATGGCTCGTGATGTCATGGCTGTTCCAGCTACCGGCGCTGGTGTGGAAAGGGAGTTTAGTATATCTGGAAGGGTTGTGACAAAACAGCGAAATCGACTGACGCCTACAACAATTCGAGATCTAATGCAATATAAACGGTGGGTGGCTAAGCATGGGATCGTGATTCCAGAGGAAGAAAGTCTAGGAGCTTTCAGTGAGACCGAAGATGATGAGATGGACTACGAGGCAGAGGATGAATTTATTGAAGATGAAGATCAAGAGGAAGAGGATGGCGGTCTTTCTGAATGGCTTAAGGAATGGGTTAAGCGAGAACAAGTATCTGAGAAGGTTAAGAGGATTGCGAAGAGATAGTCGATGTAGCATGACAG
>VBAU01000541.1 GCA_005883855.1 Bacteroidota bacterium | reverse complement strand
ATCATTGAAGATCGTAGAAGCTCTTTGATATAAAAGATCGCGATTGTGATCCCACGCAATTAATTTCTTGTCGCTTAAATTATTTTTTTGGAGCACGGGCCCAAGATGGTTTTTGATAAAATCCCTTTCCTCCACTGCTGTGTACATGCAACTCTCCCACGTTTGCTTAGCCATGGGTTCATTTTGAACCGTCAGTCCCCACACCGGTATGTTTTCTTTTTGATAAGCCTGGATAAACTTCACATAATAATTGGCCCAGGTATCATAATATTCTGGTTTTAATTTGCCGCCGTGCAACATGTCATTATTGTCCTTCATCCACGATGGAGGACTCCAGGGACTTACGAACAGATTTAACTTGCCGCCGCTTGTTTCCATTGCTTTTTTAATCAAAGGGATCTTGTACTTCTCATCGTGACTGATGTTAAAGGATGCAAGCTCTTTGTCGCCATCTTTCACATAAGTGTACATATCGCTGGAAAAATCACAGCTATTTATATTGGTACGACCAATTGAATAGCCAATGCCTTTATTCTTGTCATAATACGCATCTAAAAGTTCTTTTTGCTTATCAGCAGGAAGCTTGGCAAAAGTTTCGGCCGCCGCATCGGTTAACGCGCCTCCGATTCCAAGGAAGGTTTGAAATTGATGCGAGGCATCAATAAAAATACTGGGCTGCGTTTCTAGTGGCTGGTCAAAATCAGCGAAGCTTAGTGTATCCGTTGCCGTCAATCTATAGTTAGTGCTGTCTGCCGTCGTATAAACGATCACTTTTTTGCCGTCAAGGTTGATTGCTGATGTGTCTGTAGTCGCAGTTGTGATGTCAGCGACTTTATTATTACTGCACGCAACGAATAGAGACACACCAAGAACAAAAAGAATTCTCTTTTGCATAGTTGTAAGAGGTTTTTTATTTATGACCTTTCGAAATGATCACCATACATAGGTACCCACCGATCCTACGGCTAAACCTGTCGTCACCCACTGGCCATTGAATTTTATGTTGAAGCTTGTGCTTACGGTGCCGTCGTTCACGGCAATCAAAACTTTTTTACCAGCAGGAGTTTTAAAAGCAACGTTGTATAAATTGCCGGATACATTACTTCCGATACGGACCGAACCAGGCGGTACAAAGTTAGACGCGTGCGCAATGATATAATAAGAAACATTTCTGGTGATCGTATTCCCAATTGTTACGGCCCCTTTGCATTCTGTGCAACCTCCGGCTGTATGAGGACTGTAATTAGGATCACTTGCTAAATTCCACTCTAATGCAACCTTACCCCAGTTCCTCATCGTTCCAATGATCACATTTTTTAAGTGCCATCTTAAATCGCCGTCAAAAGTTCCGTTCGCGCCCGTAAATTGTTCCGTGAAGTAGACATTCTTTTCAGGATACGCATTGTGAACCCTTGCCAATGCGCTGATGTCACCCGCGTACAAATGAAATGCAGATCCGTCAACAAATGATCTTGTAGCGGCATCACCCAAAACTGTTATTGGGTAATCCGGCCTGTCACAATTGTGGTCGTACACGATTATTTTGGTGTTGATACCAGCCGACTGAAATCTTGGTCAGCCGTCACTACCATGCTTGGATTATTGCCACCATTCAGCGGTTCATTTTGCGGAGTGATAGCATTTATAGTAATTCCCTTCGCCAGCATTTGCTGAATGTATTTGACAAAATATTGGGCGTAGGCATCATAATACTGAGGCAACAAACTTCCGCCAATCGAACTGCCATTGTCCTTCATCCACACCGGCGGGCTCCACGGTGAGCCTAATATCTTTATGTTCGGATTGATCGCAAGGATCTGTTTTAATATCGGGATAAGATCCACTGTATCCTGCGAGAGGCTAAATTGAGTAAGGTTAACATCGGTCTGTCCTGGCGGCATATCGTCATAACTAAAAACAGACGCATTAAGATCAGAAGCCCCGATACTGATCCTTAGGTAACTGACGGCGATCGAATTGTTCGCAGTTCCAAATAGCTCTTGCAACAAATTCGATCTGTCTGTGGCATTGAGCTTATTGATAAGGTAAGCGCTCCCGCCGGTCAATGCATATCCGAACCCATCGATGCTTTGGTAGGTTTGGGTTGTGTCGATTTCAATGGTTGAGTAGGTGTTATTGACCGCGCCGAATGTTTGATCACTTTGTTTCTGCAATAATGCAGATCTGTCTCCATTTGTGATCCAGGAGGAAAGACTCGGCCCCGTAGGGTTGTTATTGCCCTGCTCGGCAGTTGTTTTTTTGGAGCAATTTGATTGTAAAGAGAGCAAACCAAAAAGCAAAAACACAGATATAATAAAATTAAACCGCATAAAAAAGCAAGTTACGATTGACAAAACTATTTATAATGACTTTGGTTTAAAAAAGATCAATGTGTCACTGTTCCTGGCTAATACTAACAACTTTTTTCCCCCGGCATAGTTCAACCATTTGGCATCCCTCATTTCTCCATTGATGCCTGGCAGATTTCTCAACTCGCTAAAGTTCCCCCTGCTTTTATCAAAAGAAAATAGGGTCGGGAGTAAAGCATCGTAACGCCCTTCGTAGGGTGTGACGCCATAAAAATTTCCTGAAGCGAAAAATGTTCCAGATTTGGTATCGTAAGGAACGAAGTTCATCACAGGGGCCAACTGCAGTTCATCAGGCAAGTCAATTCTCTTGAAGTTTCCTTTTCCGTCATTTAAAAAACACGATGAGCTAAGCGTTTCGGCCTTTAATTCAATATAATCCTTAAACAGATCATAAAAGATATACTGCACCGTTTTGCCTGCTACATCACTGTAATGTAAATAGGCCTTCTTCAAAACAGGCAACGGTCGCTCCAATTCATCCTTCGCTAAAAATGGATATTCTTTACCAGCAATCGTGTAACACATTATCTGTTCAACAGAGCCGTTGTTGTCGAAATCCTTTACATACAACTTGCAGGGACTGTTTTTCCCGGCCCATAATTTTGTATTGTGGCCCCAGTTGCCTGCAAGTATATCCGGATAACCGTCTCCATTAACATCGGCAACACAAATCGACTGCCAAAGTCCCGTCGAATTGGGAATTTCCATTTCAGAAAAAGTGCCTTTATTATTGATGAAAACTTTCACTGGCATCCACTCCCCGGCTACCACCAGGTCGGGCCATCCATCATGATTAATATCCGTAAAGGAGGCCGAAGTTACCATACCGAGCTTCAGCAAGTTCATTGTCTTGTTGGGTGCCACTTGAAATTTTCCCTTGCCATCATTTAAATACAAATACGAACTCTGCGGAACGCCATACTTCTGCGGATTGCATAAAAAGCCGACAAATACATCGCTGTCACCATCCTTGTCAATATCTGCAACAGCAACGCAGGATTTAGTTTCATAAAGCTGGGGAATGGAACTTAACGTGATCGAAAAATGACCCGTTCCATCGTTCATATACAACCTGTCCGCGCTGGAAATATCACTGATCGGCATTTCATTCCCACCACTCACTACCCAAAGGTCCAGGTATCCGTCACCGTTTGCGTCGAAGAAAGTTGCATCAACATCTTCGCATACGGCGAAGT
>VBAU01000246.1 GCA_005883855.1 Bacteroidota bacterium | reverse complement strand
TGCCTATACTGATATCCTCGGCGGTAAAACCGGCCATGCTTGTCCAGGTTTGGCCATTTGTAAAGTGAAAGGTTAATAAAAGAAACAGAACGACAATGGTTCCGGCAAATGTGGTCTTTAACTTTTTCATTTTCCTTGTTTTTTATTTTTAAAGTCAGGTGAAAGATTCTAATGTAGCGTAGTCTCTTGCTTTCGATTCTCTGGTCACGGGTACTTCTATTTTCTTTTCAATGCTTTCAATCTTCTTCTCAAACATCCAGATCACAAAGGCGAGCAGCAACAAGGTGAGCAGCACAATCAGCACAATTGAAATGTTTTTTTTCAGCATACACCACCTTGTTCGACAAAAATTTCTTTTTATAAACTTAAGTCGGCGAAATAGCGGAATTCAAATTTCCAGTTGTACAAAATGTTGACAGCCATGAGACAAAATGTTGACACCATGGGACAGAAAGTTGACATCGCCCTAAAAACATTTCGTTTTGAAGCAGTTAAGTTCTTTGATGCGAGATGTTACAATGAAGTAATAGTTTCCTCGAGATTACTTTCTGACGTAATGTGAAGACGTTGACGCAACCGTTGGCGGGTTTTATGAACGCTAAGCGGAGATATGCCAAGCATGGAGGCCATTTGCTTCGGAGTCAAATGCAGACGGGTAAGAGCCGCCATTCTTTGTTCGGCAAGAGTAATATCGATGGCTTTTTCCTTTAACTTGATAAAAAAGCCAGGATAAATCTTTTCGAAAAGCTTTTTGAATTTATCCCAATCGTCCTCCGTAAGGATTGTTTGTTGTGACAATTCATCTACTATCTGGATTTGTTCAGCAGTTGTTTCTCTATTCTGTACTTGCTCCTGCAACTTATCGATAAGGTTGGTTTTTTCAATAATACTTTGCCGGAATAGCTCCATCTGCTGCCGTGCTGATTCGCCTTCTGCTTCCGCTATTCGTTGTTTATATGCCAGTTTTTGTCTTTGGCGATAAAGCAAAAAGATCGCAACCACGGCCACCAACACAATAGCCAGCAAAATGAAGTTCCGGCGTAACTGAGTTGCTTCCTTCTCTTTTTGAAGATTTTTAATAGCAAGCGCATTTTCCAGGTTATCGAGTTTAATTCTCGAAATTTCCACCCTGCTGTCCGCAACTGACCTTTCGATAGAATCGTGAAGGTTGATATATAAATCGAAATATTTATAAACACTGTCTTCCTTTGCAAAGGCCCGGTACACGTCAGCGGCTGCGTAGTAAACATTTTGCCGGTAATAAGGGGAAGACTGGTCGCTGCGTTGCGTTAGTAAATCCAAAGCTTCTTTTATCTTCATCAATGCGCTGTCCTTCTTTCCCTCAGCCAGGTTAATTCTTGCTACCCATTGCAACGAATTTGCCGCACTGCTTTGTTCCGATGCCGCTTTACTGATACTATAATCAAAAAGCAATAGCGGTTTTGCCAGCCCATAATTTTTCTGTGAATAATATACCTGCCCTTTGTTACCGGAGATGATCGCCTTCCACACGGTGATATTCACTTCATTCGCCATTTTCATGGCTAAATCGTAGTAAAGAAATGCAGAATCATAAATGCCCATTCTCTGGTAACATAAGCCCACCGTGTTATACCGGCTGAGGAGAAGGCGTTTCGTTTCGGCCGAAGTATCGGTTTCCCGCTTAATAGATGCCACGGTATAATGTATGGATTTTCTGTAATCCCTGGTTTTATAGAGACTGAGGCCGAGCAGCAAGCAGTTGTAAGCGGTGGATTGTCTTCCTATTCTTTCATCAAGTTCGGCGGCAAACAATAAATACATGGCCGCTGGTTCTGTTCTTTCGTAAAAATATGACGCCTCTCCGTATATCCATGACACTTCTGCAATCAGGGAATCATTGTTCGTTTCATAGGCGGCATTTAAAGCTTGTTTTAACATTTGTGTAACGATCGCTTCATGACTCTGGTAGCGGATCTGCAAATATCGGGAGGTACATTTCGCCTTAGTGGCGAAAAATCGAGCTTTGAAATAATTATTCTTTAAGTCACCTCTTGCTTCTACGTCATCCAGTGTCGCCTTCACCTGTGTTGTATCGGCTGCCGCAAGAGCTGTAAAAACATCAACGATTCCAGATGCTGCAGGCCCATCTTTAGTACCCAATTTTTTGACCCATTCCTCAATTGGAAAAGAGGACGTCTGAGAAAAAGAGAAGTAATTCGTTTGTAACAACAAAAACAAACAAAGGAAGAAGATGCGGATGGTAGTCCGGGCAGTGGCCATAACTACCATCAATTTAGGAAAAACTCCCGTTCCTTTAAAGAGACGGAGTTAAATAATTCCCTTGATAAACTCGAAAAGCTGGTTTATAGGAACGCTGGTATAAAAAAGGACTGTCCCGACTAGTCGGGACAGTGGTGTTGAAAGTGGCTTCTGACTTATTCTTATTGCTTAATGAGCTTGAGCGTTCTACTTTCTTTCCCCTGGATGACTTGAATTAGATAAATTCCGGGTCTGTAATTTTCTCCAATCGTAAACATCTGTGCAGAATTTATTTTTCTCGTTTCAATGATTTGTCCACTTATATTGATCACTTTTAAAATGATCGTTCCTGTTCTTTCGGGACCATTTACTTTAATCGTAAAGGAATGATCAGTGGGATTAGGATTAGCGTTAATCATAAACTGGCCTATATAATTTTCTTCAGGCCTTATATTTTTGGCCGTTATAGTTTGTGTACATACACCCAAATACCATCCGGCGGGCAGACCGCTTATAGTTTTTGGTAAAGACGAAACACAAACGGTAGAATAAGAGCCATTCTTAAATTGACAAACGCTTATCTTATTGGTGCCACACCTGATATCCACAACATTGATTTGCTTCAATACCTGAATTGTTTGAGAACAATTGTTTACATCTTTAATGCTGACGAAATAGGTAGTCGTTGAAGAAGGACTTACTGTAATGGATTGTGTAGTTGCAAAACCTGGTCCCGCCGGAGAACCTGTTGTCCATTTATACACATAAGTGTTAGGGCTCAAGCTGCTCGTTGCCTGCGCCGTTAATGTAACAGATGAACCGCCGTATCCAATGTATATTGTATTGGGCGAACCAATCGATGAACTGATCCCCGAAGCGTATGCATCTGCTATTGTCGCATCTACTTTGTCAACTTTCACAGTTGTAGTGCAGGTTGCTGTGTTGCTATTAACATCAGTAACTTTCCAGCTGATCGTGCTTATGCCGGGATTAAATGCTCCGCTCGCGTTGCCATTTCCATTTCTCGAAGTGGCACCGGAAATGACATAGCTTATTGATGGCGTTCCACAATTATCAGTTGCCGTTAGAGTAGGAATGGTATAAGCTCCGTTTGCATTGTAGCATTGTACCGGTACACTCGGGCAATAAGTAATCACTGGTTTGATCTTATCTTCTACAGTAACAACAGCTGATGCAGTCGCCGTATTGCCATTTGCATCTGTTGCCTTAAGTGTCACTGAATTTGGACCAACATTACCACAGTTAAAAGTGTTTTTACTTAAACTGTAATTAGCAATACCACAAGCATCATAAGAACCATTATCAATATCGGGATGTGTTATGGTTGCGCTACCAGTTGCATCCAATTGAAATGTGATATTCTTTGTGAACATTGTTGGTGGCACGTGATCCTCAACAGTAACAATAGCCGTTGCAGTTGCAGTATTACCACTTCCATCGGTAGCAGTCAGCGTTACAGTATTGGGCCCAACGTTTTGGCAATAGAAAGTGTATTTACTCAAACTAAGCGTCACGCCACCACAGGCATCATAAGAGCCATTGTTTACCTGGGATGCTGTGATAATTGCATCTCCGCCTTGCGTTATTTGAGCAGTAATATTCTTTGCTAATGCAATCGGTGCTACTTTGTCCTCTACAGTTACAGTTGCATTTGCTGTTGCCGTATTACCATTTGCATCGGTTGCTTTAAGTGTCACCGTATTTGGACCAATATTGCTACAGTTGAAAGTGGATTTGCTTAAACTATAATTAATAATACTACAAGCATCATAAGAGCCATTATTTACATCGTTGGGTGATATAGTGACAGTACCAGCTGCATTCAACTGAACAGTAATATTCTTTGTGAACATAGTTGGCGGAAAATGATCCTCAACAGTAACTATAGCTGATGCACTTGCTGTGTTACCACTCGCATCTGTTGCAGTCAGTATTACTGTATTAGGCCCAATGTTCTCACAATAGAAAGTGTATTTACTTAAACTAAGTGTCACGCCACCACAGGCATCATAAGAGGCATTGTTTACCTGGGATGCTGTGATAATTGCATCTCCGCCTTGCGTTATTTGAGCAGTAATATTCTTTGCTAATGCAATCGGTGCTACTTTGTCCTCTACGGTTACAGTTGCATTTGCTGATGCTGTATTTCCATTAGCGTCTTTTACGGTAAGTGTAACTGTATTCGCCCCAATATTATTACAGTTGAAGGTGGTCTTATCAAGACTGTATAACACAAGGCCGCAAGGATCATAGGAACCATTGTCTATCTGTTGCGGGGTAATGGTCACAGTACCGCCTGGCTCCAGTTGAACGGTGATGTTCTTTGTCAGTACCGTTGGTTTCACGTTATCCACCACTGTAACCGTCGCAGTTCCGCTTGCTGTATTGCCATTGGCGTCTTTTACGGTAAGGGTAACTGTGTTCGCTCCAACATTATTACAGTTGAAGGTAGTTTTATCAAGACTATATAACGCGAGGCCGCAGGCATCATATGATCCATTGTCAACCTGTTGCGGAGTAATGGTCGCAATGCCACCTGGCTCCAGTTGAACTGTAATATTTTTTGTCAACACAGTCGGAGGTGCCTTGTCTTCTACTTTTACGGTAGCCGTCCCGGTTGCTGTGTTCCCATTCACATCAGTGACAGTAAGCATTACCGTATTGTTGCCAATATTGTTACAGAAGAACGTGGTTTTATCCAGACTGTAAGATTGAATACCGCAGGCATCAGAGGATCCATTATTTACTTGAGCAGCTGTAACGATTACACTACCACCTGTCGTCAGTTGAGCCGTAATGTTCTTTGTCAGGACGGTCGGTGCTGTTGCATCAACTACTTTGATCTGCTGTGTAGCAGTTGCCGTTGCACCGTTTACATCTGTAACAGTAAATGTTCGCACTACTACTACTTTACCGGGCATATTCAATGCCTGATTGATCGCGTCGGTATATTTAACCGATGCAATATCACAACTGCCCTCAGCAATTGACAAATTCAATGTGGCATATTGTGCAGCAGTTAGCGTGACGGGCGTTGTGGAATAAGCAAACGTAATAGAAGCAATCGCGACTGTTCCGCAACCAGATGTTTGTAACACATTGAGAGAGGTTGTCGTGAGACTTATAGGCGTACAAGAAGGTGCAGACGATTGAAGCTCGTAAGCACCCATATCAATTGTGCCTACCTTTCGAGCATTACCATCAAGATCGTATGTTGTATTATTTGCTGCGTCATCGCCCGCGTTAATTGCCGGAGATTCTGTCTTCAGCCGCAGATTACCGTTGACCTGATCTTCAAACAAAGGATCTGCGTTCAGATTTCCTGTTCCCGGATAAATGCCCGACGACTGTTGGACAATACTGTGAGAGACTGAAATATGACCTGTGAGGAGTTCATATATTGGCGAATCGCTTCCCCAAAATATACAATTAGCAAGATTGCGTGAACCCTGGGAATAGCTAGCAAAATCTTTTCCGTCGGTTGTTGACATATTTCCGGAAAAAACACAATTTATCGCGGTTATTATACCCGTCGTGCCATAAGTATAAATTGCACCACCGTTTGATTGGGCGGCGTTTCCAAAGAATGTACAGTTAGTCATTTTTGCACCAGCCTCCTCATTATGCATAGCGCCTCCATTTTCGGCGGTATTACCGCGAAATGAACAATTCTCAAATATTGCAGTACTAGCCGATCCCGTACTGTAATTATAAACGGCTCCGCCCTTCGACAATGAACTATTGTTTTCAAAAACGCAATTAGCCAGCGTAGGGTAGGCATTCTTATTATACATACCAGCACCAGATTCATATGGAGCAGGGTTATCGATATTGTTATAATCCCTGGCATTACCACCGGTAATATGAAAGCCATCAAGGCGTGCAGAATTTGTAAGCCCGTTCCCATCATTTTCAATAACGTGGAAACTGTTACCGGAAAGTGTTCCGTCGCCATCCACATCACCACTTAGTATGGTTATATTCACTCTCCAATTGCGCTGTGTCAACACCGTTTCATTGCCCGCAAACCCACCATAGATTGCAAGGCCATTTTTCATAATAAAACTTTCACCACGTGAATTGTTGAGCTTTCCAATACCCTCGTCAGGGCAGTACGTTCCTTTGGCCACCCATATTTCTGTAATATTATTTATGCAGTGATGGCTAAGTGCATCTTGTAGGGTTGTAAAAGCATTAAGCCACGAAGTGCCATCATTAATACCTGTTGCATTTTTATTTACATAGAGTCTATGGGAGTGATTGGTTGGGTCCGAGTCATTACAATCATCTGCATTTAGAACATAGCCCGACGGTGGTACAGGAGACGCACATTCATATCTTTTAACATAAGGGTTTCCAAGCCCGTCACCGTCCGCATCTCTGTAAAAAGTATATTTATTATCAATTATACCATCACAATTATCGTCAACGCCATTACAATAATCTTCACTTCCGGCTACAACAGGCAATTCCTCTGAATTTTGAGGGTTAGCTAATTCATTCTGATCATTGCAATCCGTACTATCCAGCACATATCCCAGCGGTTGGGAACAAGCTAGTACTGATACTGCTCGGTTACCAAAATGGTCGTGATCCAAATCCTGGTAGTATCGTGTTCCGTTCACGCCCTGAAATTCATACGCTCCAAGATCAACCGTGTTATTTACAAATCTTGGGTTACCATTAAGGTCAGTAAGACTCCCGAGATATCCGTTATTGCCACGGTCAATAGCTGGAGAGCATTTTTCAAGCGTTAGTATACCAAGGTAGGCTGGGGCATTAGGAAAATCGTATTGAGTAAAGTTTGGGGGATTGACCTGGCCATTCAGATTGTCATTGGAAGCAGAAAGGTCCATATTTTGAATAAGAGAAGAAAAATAACTTGCTGATGAACCGTTAACGGAAACCACAGGAGCACCCGCCACGGTGCCTGGAACGCCAGATCGATTCGACCACATAATCGTATTGTAAAAAATAGGGTTAGCATTGTTTGAATTGTAAACTGCCCCGCCGGTTTTAGCGTAGTTTCCACTAAATGTGCAATTGATAAACTCTGGGGTTGAATTCGAACCAACGACCACGGCTCCGCCGCCGCCGCCATCAGGCGTGGAAGTGCCAACATAATTCGTCTGGAATACGCAATTATAAAAATACGGCGAAGAACCATTTAAGATGTAGGCACCACCTCCACCAGAAACAACCGAGTTAGATCTGAAAATACATTTTTCAATGTAAAGAAAGCTTTGAGATTGATAAAGACCTCCTCCTGCTTCTGCGCTGTTATACCTAAATTCACAATTAACGACCGTCATAGATGAAGAAACAGCATACATACCTCCTCCAACATTGTTAGGACTACTCCCATTAGCATTGCCTGCGGCAATGATAAAACCATCCAATATTGCTGTTTGATCTGTTTGAATACTCGATACCACGTGGTAGGAGTTATCGTCGAAATTGTCGAATATTCCGGCATTGGAAAAATAGCCTCCGCTATTTTTTAATAAATCTCCACTAAGATAAGTTGGATTTACATTCCAGTTTCGTTGACTAATATCTGTTTCGGTGCCACTAAAACCACCATAAATTGCAACTCCATTCTTCATTTGAAAGGAGTAATTTCTATTATCGTCGGCTAGGTTATTTCCTTCATCAGGATAATATTTACCTGCTGCAACC
>VBAU01000245.1:30612-38692 GCA_005883855.1 Bacteroidota bacterium | reverse complement strand
AACCGACAGCATTCAAAAACAACTCTCTCTTGGTTTTCAAACAGATTATTGCGTTTGCATTGGCGGTGACAAGAATCTCAAGTTTTTTTCTTCTTTAAACGACGAACACAAATTTTTTGACAAGATCCTCCCCCTGCCGCATCCCCGTTTCATTATGCAATACCGGCGCAAACAAAAGGAAAAATATATTGATCAATATTTATCAACATTACGAGTTTCTTAAAAGTATTACTTATTTTTGCTGTCCATTCAATTATTGGCATATGAAAATCTCCAAAGTCTGCATGTCGCAGGCAGATTCACCCCGCATCTAGGACGTACTTCTCGCTTGGGAAGTTAATGCTGCCTTCATTTCTTTCATTCGCCAATTTTTCATTTATTCAATCTGAATTTATGCACCAACCAACTCATACAAGCAAACTATCTCTATTCTTTTCATTAGTGAACCGATCTCTGAGAGGAGAAGAACATGACTATACCCAGGGAAGTATTCGCCAGGCTATTATTCTTTTGGCTGTACCAATGATTCTTGAGTTAAGCCTTGAAAGTGTATTTGCTGTTGTGGACATATATTTCGTCGGAAAACTCGGCTCAAATGCGATTCAAACAGTTGGCCTGACTGAATCCGTCATAACAATTGTCTACACTATCGGAATTGGTTTGAGTATTGGCGCAACAGCGATGGTGGCAAGAAGAATTGGTGAAAAAAATCCGGAAGCGGCAGCGCATGCTGGTGCGCAAGCCATCGTCATCTCGTTTTTTGTCACCGTCTTCATTAGCATCTTAGGGATTATTTATGGACCGGAGATTTTAAAGCTGATGAAGGCTGCACCGGAGGTCGTCGGTGAGGGCGCAGTGTTCACCCGAATCATGCTCGGTGGAAGCCTGGTGATCATTTTGTTGTTTCTTATTAACGGCATCTTTCGCGGTGCGGGAGACGCTGTGATCGCAATGCGGAGCCTATGGATTGCAAGCGCCATCAATATTATTCTTTGTCCAACACTTATCAATGGTTATGGTCCTTTTCCTGAGCTAGGCTTAAAAGGTGCCGCCATTGCAACGACAATTGGCAGAGGAGCGGGAGTGGCTTATCAGTGTTACCACTTGTTCGTAGCCCCAAAAACCGTGAAAATTAAGATTCCTCATTTCAAATGGGATTGGCAAGTGATAAGATCGCTCGTTAAAGTTTCCTGGCCAGCCATTGCTCAATTCTTCATCGCCTCGGGCAGCTGGATCATACTATCGCGACTTGTGGCTGAGATCGGAGGCAAGGATGCAAGCTCAGGCTATCAAATCGCGATTCGCAATGTCGTATTCTTCATTTTACCCGCCTGGGGCTTAAGCAATGCCGCGGCTACGCTGGTCGGGCAGAATCTTGGAGCCAAAGAATTAGATCGCGCGGAAAAGAGCGTTATACTTACCACCAAGTACAACATCTTTTTTATGAGTATGGTCGTTTTATTATTTGTGATATTCCCAGCTCCAATCATCAGCATATTCACAAAGGAACCCAACGTTCACGCTTATGCGGTGCATGCCTTGCGCATCATTGGCACGGGATATATTTTCTACGGTATCGGCATGGTAATGATCCAGGCATTAAATGGCGCGGGCGATACACGTACCCCAACGTGGATCAACTTTTTCGGTTTTTGGCTGTTCCAGATTCCATTGGCATACTTCATGACCAAGGTACTGGGTTGGGGTACTACCGGAGTGTTTATTGCCATACCGGTCGCAGAAACCGCCATAGCCATTGCAGCCTGGTCCTTCTTCAAGAAAGGGAAATGGAAAAAAGTTGTAGTATGATTATTGAGTCCCGATGTTTCGGGACTTTATTTTTTTAAATTAGTGCGTCGTTACCATGAGCAATACCCCAAATACACTCGATCAGAATATTCTTCGGCAGGTTTTGTTTATCCTTCTCGTTATTGGGCTGGGGTTGCTGTTGGTTTATGAATTGAGCTTTTTTATCCCGGCAGTACTGGGTTCCTTGACTTTGTATATTTTGATGAGGCACCGAATGCACTACCTGACTGAAGTAAAAAAATGGGGAAAGGTCAGAGCTGCCTGGTTACTGATGATGCTTTCATTTCTTGTTATCCTGTTGCCTTTTGGTGTCCTGGCAAACTTGCTCACGAACAAAATTGTATATGCCGTTGAACATTCAATACAAATACTGGATTCTCTTAAAAAGTTTTTAGACGAGATGAAACTGAGATTTGGCTTCGCGATCGCTGACAGCAATACGATAGACCAAATAGGGCCGCTTATAAGAAAAATAATCCCACGAATATTGAGCACAACAGTCAACACCATCAGCATTATCGGTGTCCTGTATTTCGTGCTCTACTTTATGCTGATCTATAGCAGGACCCTGGAAGATAAGCTCTACGAATACATCCCCTTGAAGGATTCAAATGTTGACGTCATTGCAAAAGATATTGACACCACTGTGAGGGCGAGCGCCATTGGCATACCAGTGATAGCGCTGATACAGGGGGTAGTAGGATTGATCGGATACTTATTTATTGGTGTACAAGATCCTTTTCTTTGGTTTGCTATTACGTGCATTACGGCGATGTTGCCGGTAGTAGGCGCAGCATTAGCGTATATTCCATTGGCCGTTATATTTTTTGCACAGGGAAAAAATTTGCAGGGGTTACTTATGCTTATTTACGGCTTCGGCGTAATCGGTCTTGTTGATAACCTTTTTCGGTTTATCCTTAATAAAAAGTTGGGAAACATTCACCCACTGATAACTGTATTCGGAGTAATAGCAGGCATCAGCATGTTTGGTTTTATCGGCCTCATCTTCGGACCCATGTTGCTCTCGCTGTTTATTGTTTTGCTGAAAGTTTATTCCAACGAATTCTTTAGTAAAAAGCGCGAAACCAAAAGAACAAATGCCCATTAATAATTTCGGAGGACTATTCCGATTCCTGGTGGGGTAAACCCCCGTATTTCTTCGAAAAATAGCAGTAAAGCTCCTCATTCTGTTCCCTTTTTGAGACACAAATAATATTTTTGTAATCAACATCGTTTAACATCTGTCCGAAGGATTCAAGAAAATCCGCCGGAGATTTTTTAGATAAAACCGTACCCGCGTGAGAGCCCACCTTCTTTCTATATCATTTTCATTTTTATTTCTGCCCGTTCGTTATCTCGAAAGAGCGAGTCTTGTATTTCCCGAGGGTGGCAAACCCGCTGTGGTAGATTCGGTCACCGACAACGCCGCTACGCGTTTGTACAACGAGCTGCAGCTATCACAGGTTGGTCTTTCAAAACGGGCATTTGACTTTGCCTATAAGGGATATGAGAAATTGATAAAGAGACAAAAGCTGGGAAACCCCTCGATCCTTACCATTTGTGATCTCAGTCAATCTTCCAATAGAAAGCGGTTGTACATTTTAGATCTTGAACAAAACAGAGTTCTAATGACGAGCTATGTTGCGCATGGGCGTGGTTCAGGCGGCGAGTATGCTTCCCGTTTTTCAAACAGTAACCGCTCTCATCAAACAAGCTTAGGCTTTTATATCACTAGTTCTACATATTGTGGAGAAAATGGATTTTCATTGAGATTGAAAGGACTCGAGCCAGGGTTTAATGATCGGGCCTCCCAGCGAAGCATCGTGATCCATGGTGCTGCCTACATAGGCGATGAATATTTGCAGTCAAATAAGGTTATGGGACGGAGCTACGGTTGCCCGGCTGTCCCGCGCGACGTGTGCGATGAAATAATTGACCTGATAAAAGACGGCACTTGCTTATTCATTTATCATCCAACCAAAAAATATTTACAGATATCCAGAATACTAAACGGCTGATTGGACGACGCATAACAAGGATGGATGAAAAAACAAATAGCTCAATCGTACCCTATGATTGGGCTTTTGTTTTTGAAACTCGCTACAAGTTATACGCTCCAGGCAGCAAGCATAAAGGGAAGTACCGTTCAAAGGCCCGAAGCATGCGGCTTGCAGCTTGAGGCTTTGATATTCTATCCAAACTTGATGGCAACTAACAGCGAAAGGATACCGAGCAATAAGCCACCATAAATTTCCCTGGGGGTGTGATCGCCGGCAATAAAGCGGGACGTGCAAATGATCCCCGTCAATAAAATCGAAAGTGAAATGTAAATTCCAAAACTGATGTCTTGTGAAAAACCAATCATAATCACAAAGGCAGCCATAATACCCGCCGCCATGGCGTGCATGCTTACTTTCATGCTAATGTTAGCCATCAGTCCGACAATGGATGCAAAAAAAATAGCAAAGCTCAAGATGGTAAACGCCCTTGGAAAGGATTGATTGTGCAAAACATACCACATCCACCAATAGTAAATCATGCAGACGACGTAGGGGATGATCCTGTCGCGTTGTGTTTTCAATTGAAATGAAGTCACAAATCCGACTGCTTTCATCAATAAAACGGAAACCAAAGGGAACATAATATACATTACTCCAAATCGCAGAATAAAGACCGTTTTTTCCCATGGTGAAAACGCCGCGAACAAAAATGATTGAGTCTTAACAACAAACCAGCATAAATAGACAGGGATAAAAACCGGGTGAAAGATGTAAGAAATAATCTTAGCCATAACACGAATGGCTGTAGGTTGTTGAATGCCGCGTGGCCGCATCCCCACCAAATTATTTTTTTCATCAACAACCAGCTGTGTTTCCATATTACAACTCCTTACGCAACCTGGCCACAGGTATATTTAATTGCTCCCTGTACTTGGCTACCGTTCGCCTTGCAATATTATACCCTTTCTCCTGTAATAATTCGGTCAATCGTTCGTCGCTTAACGGTTTTTTCTTGTTCTCTCCTTCTATCATATCACTCAAGATCTTCTTCACTTCTCTTGTTGAAACTTCTTCACCACTTTCTGTGCTTAAGGATTCACTGAAGAAAAATTTCAGGCGATATGTCCCGAATTCCGTTTGGACAAATTTGCTATTCGCGACACGGCTAACTGTCGAAATATCAAGCCCGGTTTTCTCAGCAATGTCTTTTAAGATCATCGGTCTCAAATTCGTTTCGTCCCCTGTAAGAAAAAAGTCGTGCTGATGATTCATGATTGCTGTCATCGTGCTGATTAGCGTGTGTTGCCGCTGCTTAATTGCGTCAATAAACCATTTTGCCGCATCAATTTTCTGTTTGATAAATAGCACCGCTTCTTTTTGTCGCCTGTCTTTTTTGGCGCCGCGGTCGTATTCTTTAAGCATGTCCCGGTAGCCCTCACTAATGCGAAGCTCCGGTGCATTTTTAGAATTCAATGTCAGCTCCAGCTTCCCGTTATTGTTAATGATAAAAAAATCGGGGACAACATAACTCTCTGCTTTGTTCACCTCGCCCACATTGCCGCCCGGTTTTGGGTTTAAGCGAATAATTTGCAGCATGACCTCTTTTAGTTGGTCATCGGTCAACCCAAGTCCCCTCTGAATCTTTTCGTAATGTTTTTTTGTGAACTCGTCAAAATACTTGGTAAGTGCGGCAATAGCTGTATCAACCGGTTTACCTTCTTCTTTTTGGCGGAACAATTGAAGCAACAAACATTCTTGAAGATTCCTGGCGGCGACACCCGGCGGATCAAATTGCTGGATGCGTTTGATGATGAAATTGACTTCTTCCTCCGTGGCATCAATATTTTGTCGAAAGGCCAGGTCGTCGACAATTGCAGTTGTTTCTCTGCGCAGGTAACCATCTTCATCTATACTGCCAACTATTTGCTCGGCAATCCTTTTCTCCCTCTCGTCAAGATTTAGTAATCCAAGTTGATCCAATAATACCTCATAGAAACTCGTTTCAACCTTGTGCGGTATCACACGGTCTTCTTCCGCATCGGGATAATTATCATCTCTCAATTTATAATCGGCAATGTCATCGTCGCCTTCACGCACGTATTCACTGATGTCAATGTTTTCATACTCATTTTCACTTCCATCCGGTTCCTCATATTTGTCATCCTCATTGAATTCCTCTTTTGTGTCTTCAAATTCCTCCGGCTTTTCTTCATCGACCTCAAGGGCGGGATTTTCTTCAAGCTCCTCTTTAATACGTTCTTCAAGATTAGCAGTAGGCACCTGCAGCAACTTCATTAACTGAATCTGCTGCGGCGACAATTTCTGTAATAACTTCTGTTGTAAGCTTTGACTCAGAGCCATGGTTTCGTTATAAGGCTTGTGTTAGGGTTTAAACTTTAAAAAAATCGTACCAATTATCAAAAATCAGGCCGTAAATTTACGGACAAATGTTATAATGAGGCGGCAACGAGTATATCGGTTTGTTGTTGTGCTGGTGTTAATATTCCCTGGTAAGATTTTTTCCCAGCAAGTATCACCACGTATTGCACAAATTTCTCCTCACGAGGCAGGAGCCTGTTCTTCTTGTTTATTAAACCCAGCGACAGTTTTTTTTAACAAAATAATTGATCAGGATAAATTTTTACGACCGAAAACTCATCGGATTTTTCAGTTACCAGGCACGACTGAAAACGTTCCTTCTCTTACGGTGCAACACTTTGCATACTGCACGTCCTATCTTTCGCACCTTGGTTTTTTCTGCCAAAAAGAATATCAATTTCAGAAAAGCACTTCCGTTCCCCTCCGCCTCAGATTAGGTTCGCTGGCATACGTAGATAGAATGGAAGGCAAAAAATAAATGATTGCCTGTCGCCGCTCCGCCGACTATTTGATTACTTTGCGTGATTCTTATGGACAACAAACAATTGGATTTTTGTTTGCTCATTCCGTGCTACAACAATCCCCAGGGATTGATGGTTTCGCTTAAATCTATTTTCTATGATACGGATCGGTTCGCCGTAGTAGTTGTTGACGACGGCAGCACGGTTTCCGTATCCACACACCAGATAAAATCTGAACTAAAAAATATTGATTCGATCACTGTCCTGAGAATCGAGCAAAATAGAGGTATCACAGACGCATTGAACCTTGGGTTAGAATGGATTGAAGAGAATTTATCCGTGAAATATATTGCGAGGCTTGACTGTGGCGACCGTTGTCATCCCCATCGGTTTTACAGGCAGATGGAGTATCTGAATACACATCCTGATGTTGGATTGTTGGGCAGCTGGTGTGTTTTTCAAGATAAAAAAATGTCATTCAGCTTTCAGTTCAAAACGCCGACTGGGCATGAAAGGATTAAAAAGGCCATGCATTTAGGAAATGTATTCATACATTCCACTACAGTCTTCAGAGCCACACTATTGAAAACTGCTGGCCATTATCCTTCTGAATTTATATATGCCGAAGATTATGCCTTCTTCTGGAAACTCATTAACGTCACACGGTCACATATTCTTGATGAGTTTTTAATTACTTATGAAATTGATCACGAAGGGCTTTCAATAAAAAACAGGCAAGAACAATTAAGAAGCAGGGCCAGGATAATCGCAACATTCGGAACAAATCCTTTTCGTAAAATTGTGGGAATATTACGGGCTAAAGCTTTGTACGTAATCCCGAAACGTTTAGTTTTGCCTCTGAAACATTGGATAAAGTAACAACGGCCGGAATAACGTTTTAGGATGTTAATTTGTCATTAGACTGAACCTGATAACTATCATAATCCTCATCTGATGATTGTCATGGGCTGCATTAAACAAAACGCGGAAGTTTAGGTCTGTATACTTTTCGATGCTTTGCTTGATCCTAAAAAAGTATTACTAGAAAATTCACCAAAGCCCTATACTTGTCCTATGACTATTGTTCATATTGTGGAACCATTTGCGTCAGGCATTGCGGTTTTTGTAAAATATCTATCAGAAGCCATGCCTGATGATTTACATATCATCATCCATGGTGAGCGCAGGCAGGTAATGCCCGCCAGTGATGTCAAAAGAACTTTCTCCTCGTCCAATGTCAGATTTATTAAATGGCGTTCCGCGCAGCGGTCTATCAATCCGTTTAAGGATTTTCTGGCATTGGTTGAGTTGTACAAAATCCTCAGGCGTTTAAGAAACAAGGATCTCGTTGACGGAGTTCATTTGCATTCTTCCAAGAGCGGTTTCCTGGGACGCATGGCCTGCAAGGCACTGGGAATTAGAAACGTTTTT